>JBHELP010000182.1:0-3959 GCA_046263035.1 Candidatus Dormibacteria bacterium
GTGCTGAGGCGTCGTACTCGGCCCCGTCCTCGCCGAGGTGCTCGGCGAGGACGGGGCCGAGTACGACGCCTCAGCACCGCGAGCGGTCGAACCCTACCGGCGCGACAGCCTGGATGAACGACTTGCCGAGGAGGAACCCGAGGCCATCGCCGACAGCCCTCCGGACAGGCCGGCCGGGGCGCTCCAGGATCCCGAGTCCGGTGGAGGGGACGTGCAGACCGGTGAACCGGACGGCATCGACGGTTCCTCGGCCGGCAGGCCCGCCGAGGAGGCCGCCATTCATATCGTCGCGGACGGGGACATCTGAGCAGCCGGGTCACACAGGCACCCTGATCCTGGACTACAGTCCCCGGAGTGACCCGTTCTCCCTTCGAGGTGAGGGTCTGCGGGAGGGGCGCGGCCCTCCCGCCGCGACGGTGTGCTGGCTTGGCTCTCGCGCTCGTCAGCCTTGTCGTCACGCTTCAGGCCTCCGAGCCCCCGGTGCCGCTGAGCGGCCGCACCGGCGCCGTGGCTCCCGCCGTGCGGGCGGCGGCCGCCACTGTTGATCTCACTCAGGACGAGGGGGGGCCGGAGTTGCCCGTGCCGCTCAAGGACGCGGCACCTGCCCACGCCCTGGGCCTGATCGCCAGCACTGCCCGCGGCTACACATCGGCCGTCGTACGTGTCGTGAGCGATCTTCCCGGGAGCACGCCCGGACAGCCGGTCGTCGCCCTCACCTTCGACGACGGCCCCGATCCGCGGGTGACGCCTGCGGTGCTGGCCGTTCTGGCCGGCCGCGGCGTGCCCGCCACCTTTTTCATGGCCGGCCGCATGGCCGCCGCTCACCCGGAACTGGTACGGGAGGTGGCCGCCGCCGGTCACGGCGTGGGCGGCCACACCTGGAACCACATTGACCTGAGGACGCTCCCCGACGCCGGCTATGAGCCGGAGGTCGACCGCACCGACCAGCTACTGGCCGGGCTCTCCGGACAGGACATTCGCTGCGTTCGACCCCCTCGCGGAGCCACCACCATGCGCGTGGCCGCTCTGCTTGCCGGCCGCGGACTGAGCACCATGCTCTGGAGCGTCGATCCCACGGACTGGTCACGGCCGGGCGCCGGAGAGATCGTCCGGAGGACACTGTCCGCCGTTCGGCCAGGCTCCATCATCCTCCTCCATGACGCCGGGGGGGACCGCTCTCAGACCGTGGCGGCGCTACCGGCGATCCTGGACGGACTGCGAGATCGTGGCCTGACCCCTGTCACCCTCTGCCACTGACCGCAGAAGCCTGGCCGCGTCGCCGCGGCCCCGCTCAGCTCGAGGGAGGGACCACCGGTTCCAGCGGCTGGTCGGTGATCGGCATGGGAACCGGCAGGCTCTCCGGTATGAACTGGCCGATCAGCAGCGCGGCGATGGCAGCGCCCGAGAAGACCAGGGCCGCGCCGATGCCGAAGGCAACGTGGCTGCCGCCGACCTGGGCGGCAAGCGGTGACTGACCCTCGGCCAGCAGGGAGGCCGTCCGGCTGGTGGCCACCGATATCAGCACAGCCAGACCGAGTGCGCCACCGATCTGCTGGGCGGTGTTGAGGACGCCGGATGCCAGGCCGGCCTCCTGCTCGCCGGACTCGGAGACGGCGGTGACCGACAGCGACACGAAGCACCAGCCGCTGCCGAAGGCGATGACCACCATGGCCGGTGCCAGGTCGGCCCAGTAGCTGCCGTCGACCGGCAGGCGGGCCAGGTAGAGGAGCCCGATGCCGGTCAGCATCATTCCCGTCACCATCAGTGGTCGCACACCAATTCGGGGCAACAGCTGGGAGGCGCTGCCGAACCCGATCAGGATGGCGCCGCCAAATGTCAGGTAGGCCAGCCCGGCCTTGAGCGGCGAATAGCCCAGAACCTGCTGCATGTACAGCGTCAGCAGAAAGAACATTGCGAAGAAGGCGGAACCGATGACCACCACCAACCCGCTGGCCACGGTGGGGCGACGCTGGCGGAAGAAGCCCAGGCGTATGAGCGGCCTACGCACCTTGGACTCAACCAGCAGGAAGGTGACGATCATCAGCGCCGACAGGCCGAAGAGGCCGAGGGTGATGAGCGAGAGCCAACCGTTGTTGTTGGCCTCGAGGAGGGCGTAGACGAGTGCCGTGATCCCCCCGGTGATGAGCACCGCGCCGGCGATGTCGATGCCGCCGGTGGACCGTGGCCGGTCAGGGGGAATGACCCGGGGGACGACGATGAGGACCACCAGCGCTATGGGAAGGTTGATCAGGAAGATCCAGCGCCAGCTCGTCAGCTGGGTGATGACACCGGAGAGGACAACCCCCAGAGTGCCGCCGAGACCGGCCAGGCCGCCCCAGATCCCCAGAGCCCGTGCGCGCTCCTTGGGATCGGCAAAGAGGGTCACCACCATGGCCAGCGCCGCCGGCGCGGCGAGGGCCTCGCCAAGACCCTGGGCCGCCCGCGAGGCGATCAGCTGGAACTGGTTCTGAGCCAGGCCGCTGGTGAGCGAGGCAAGGGCGAAGATCGCCGCGCCCGAGAGGAATATGCGACGTCTGCCCAGAAGGTCCGCAGCCCGGCCACCGAGCAATAGGAAACCACCGGCGATGAGCACGTAGGCATCGACCACCCAGGCGAGGTTGGCTTCTGAGAAACCCAGGGACACCTTCATGCTGGGCAGGGCCACGTTGACCACGGTGATGTCGAGGATGAGCATGAACTGCATGAAGGCCAGCACGCTCAATGCCCGCCAGCGGCGCGGATCGGAGACGGGGGCAGCGCCGACCGGCGGGATGGTGCTCACCTTGCGCAGCCTACGTGTTCTGCGGATGGGGCAGTGCCGAGAACCGTCGTGGGACAATTCGGACCGTGACCCTGGTCAACCGCTTGGCCCGCCCCATGCTCGCGGCGATCTTTGTGGTCGGCGGGATCGACGCTCTGCGAAACCCGGAGGCCCGGGCCCGGCTGGCCACTCCCGTCATCGAGCCGCTGACCCGACGATTTCCCGCCCTGCCGGAGGATCCCGTGCTCCTGGTAAAGGTCAACGCCGCCGTCCATGTTGTCGCCGGCAGCCTCCTCGCCATCGGGAGGCTGCCCCGGCTCTCTGCTCTGGCGCTGGCGGGTTCGTTGATCCCCGACACCATGGCCGGCCATCGTTTTTGGGAGTTCGAGGACGCCGCCCAGAGGGCTCAGCAGCGCACTCACCTGCTCAAGAACGCGGCCATCTTCGGCGGTCTTCTGACCACCGCAATGCAGCGCCGACGACGCCGCAGGCCCGCACCGCGCCGGGGGAGAACGGCGGCCACCAAGCCCTGACGCGGGACTCCCAACGCTCCTCGGCCCGATAGGCGTCCCTATGCCCGTCTCCCCAGCGCCAGGCGCATCCGCTGATCGAGCCGGAGCTCATCGTTCCGCTCCATGAGCTTGAGACGCTCGAAAACCGTGTGTTTGAACCTCTCGCGGTCCTCCTCGTTCATCTTCTCCAGGTAAAACCGCTGGCCCTGGCTCCACATCCATTGCCACCACTCCTGCGGGCTGCTGAAGGGAAAGGAGTGCGCCTCCTCGACGATGGACACCTGGGCGCAGCCCGCCTCGGCGAGCAGGTCCCCCAAACCCTGAGCGCTTTCCCAGCGGCCGTCCAGGGTCCGCGACGTGCCGACGATGCTTTCGGCCAGCTCGGTCACGAACCTCCAGCGCTCGCCACCGTTCCCGACCCACGTGGAGATCGCGATACACCCGCCGGGCCGGGTCACACGGTAAGCCTCGGCCATGGCCCGCTCCACAGCCGGGAAGAACATGATTCCGAACCCGCACAGCACGCGATCGAACTCGGCGTCGGCAAAGCTCAGATGCTCGGCGTCCATGACGCGAACCTCGGCGTTCTGCACACCCCGGCGACCCATGTCGGCCAAGGTGGCGGCGACCATACCGTCGGCAATGTCGACACCGATCACCCGCCCCGCCGGGCCCACCCTCTGCGC
>JBHELP010000183.1:0-5488 GCA_046263035.1 Candidatus Dormibacteria bacterium
CGCCCTCCCCGCACACTGTTCCCCTGGTGTCACCAGAGGCTGCACGACGCCATCGCCCGAGACCGTGGGGCGAGGCCCGTGCATCGGGTCCAAGCGGTCACCATCCGCCATGTCCTCACCTTCGGCAGCAGCTGGATCGGGGCGGTTTTGGACCGGCTGCGGCGAGCTCATCGGCACCTCGACGACCGGTGACGGCAGGATTGCCGGCTCAGTCGCCCTCGCCGCGTCGCGGGCCCTGTCCCGGTGCTTCTCCCGGCGGCGATGGCGACCTAGCCCGAAGCCTTTCCTGCCAAGGGGGATACGCCGAGTCGGGCTCCGGCAATCCCCCTGGTGCGGACCCGGGCGGGGACATCCTGGCCGGGCGCGGATCTCCGATTATGGTGGCGGCGCTGTTGTAGAGAGCGGCGACGCCGAGGATGGCGACGACCAGCCAGAACCCTGGAGCGGGACTGACTCTGAAGAACTCCGAGATGTTTCCGAAGGCGGAGGCCAGGGGGTTGCCCGAACCGGCCCGGGCTTGAATGCTCGCCGTGGCCCTGTCGCTGACCAGGGTCTGGAGGCGGTTCTGGTTCAACGACACCAGGACGATGGCCACTCCGGAGAGGATGGCCACCACCAGACCGCGGCGGCGGAAGGACACCATGCCGAAGAGCAGGGCGAGGATGATCACGGCGAGGGCGGCACCGTCCAGCGACTGGGGGCCGATGTTCTCGTCGCCACCGCTCGGGGTCCCCGTGCCCTGGTTTCCCGGGCAGGCATCCACCCTGGCGCTGCTGACAGAGGGATCGCTTCCGGCAACAAGGTTCAGACCCGAGTAGCTGGCGAAGGTCCGACCGCTGAGGGCGTCCAGGCATGCGTTGAGCTGTTTGGTGTCCGGCACCGCGCCGCCGGACGCCGATTGCACGGCCGCATCCACCAGCGGCTTGGCCCTCTCGGTGTTGCAGGACACCGTCGCGAAGGGGAGCAGAAAGCAGAGAGCGGCCACCAGATAGAGGACCGGGGAAACCCGTCGAGCCGCCGATTCGGTGACGATGCCTTCCATCCGCGTCTCCCTCGTGCACTCCGCTGTGGGTGGCATGGTAGCGCCGGTCATATACTCGGATGATCCAGGGACCAACACGCCGTCCGATCCTCCGCCGCCTGGCCTCTCTGGCCGCGACCGCCGCGGCTCTCGCCAGCTGCGGCAGCACGGCGACGGCGGATCCTCATTCCCTCATCAGCGATGCCAAGCGGAGCGTGGACAGCGCCCGGGCACTCCACTTCACCCTGTCGAGCTCTGGTGTCGAGCAGGCCGGGGGAGCCCAGATAGTCGGTGGCGAGGGCGACGCGAAGCGACCCGCGGAATTCACCGGTAAGCTGGACATCCGCTTTCAGGGGCTGCCGCTGTCGGTCAGCGTGGTCTCGGTGGGACACACCTTCTACGTGAAGCTGCCCCTGTCCAACCGGTTCGAGACCGCCGATCCGACCAAGTACGGCTTCAATGACCCGGCCGTCTTCCTGGATCCCGATCGCGGTCTCTCGAGCATGCTCGCCCAGGCGCGCTCTCCGTCCCTCGCCAGCCGCGACCGGTACCAGGGTGAGGAGTTGGACGAGGTTAAGGCTGAGCTTCCCGGCGATATGGTCGCCGGCCTTCTCACCAGTGCCGATGCACGCAGACCGAGGAGTGACGTGCCGGTGACCCTCGGCATCAACGTGGCGACCCATGAGCTGCGGCGAGCGGTCCTCACCGGCCTGTTCTTCGATCCCCGGAAGACGTCGACCTACACTCTCATACTCGACCGGTACGGTGAGGACGTCAACATCAGCCGGCCCGCCTGAAGCGTACCGTCCGACCGGCTCGCCGACGAGCGGGCTTGCGGTGGCCGCGGGGGCACGATGGCTGACAGCGGTCGCCGCCATCAGCGTCTTGCTGGCAGCCGCCGACACCTATGTGGTGGTTCTGGCTCTCACATCGATCATCGGCGATGTCGGCATTCCCATCGATCGGCTGCAGCAGGCCGCACCCATCGTCAGCGGATTCCTCTTGGGCTATGTTGCGGTCCTCCCGCTGCTCGGCAGGCTGTCGGACGTCTACGGCCGCCGGCCGGTATTCCTGGGCTGCCTTACCGTGTTCGCGCTCGGTTCCATGATCACCGGCTCTGGCCACGATCTGACAGTGGTGGTCACCGGCCGTACCTTGCAGGGGTTGGGTGGCGGAGGGCTGGTGCCGGTGACCCTCGCCCTGGTGGCGGACCTCTGGCCGCGGGGCGGGCGCGGCGTACCCCTGGGGGCGGTGGGCGCAGCCCAGGAGATCGGCAGCGTGTTGGGTCCGCTCTACGGCGCCCTGATCATCACCGTCAGCACCTGGCGGACCATCTTCTGGATCAACGTCCCCCTCGTCGTGATAATCGGCGCCGCCTTCATGGTGCTGCACCGGCGCGTGGTCCGGTCAGACGGCGGAGCGGTGCGAGACGGCCGATTTGACATCGTCGCAGGCCTTCTGGTGGGCATCGGCGCACTGGCGATGGTGGCCGCCATCATCGCCCCCGCCGCCCTTGTCGACGACGACACGACGGGCTCCCTGTTCATCCCCCTGGCCGGTCGTGGGTGGTGGATCACCGCGCCCATCTGGGTGATCGCCGTGTCCATGCTCATCGCCGTCCTGGCCAGGTCCGCCTGGCCCTCCCGGGCGACCAGACCGCTCATCCCGATTCGCGGCCTTCCGGAGCTTGCCCGCCGAGCCGACTGGCTGGGGGCGCTGCTGCTGGCGGGATGCCTGGGGATGGTCGTCATCGCCTTCGCGGCCGCCGATCCCTCCGTTCGGGCCCTCTCCCCTGAAGCTTGGCTCCTCCTGCCCATGGCCTTCGTCTTCGGAGCACTCTTCCTTCTTCGCGAGCGCCGGTGCCGTGATCCTCTCATCCCCCTCGCCGCGCTCTCCGACCGAGCCGCCTGGGGTGCCCTGCTCACCAACATGGCCATTGGAGCCGCCCTCATCGCCGCCCTTGTGGACATTCCGATCCTTGCCCGGGAGACCGCCTTCCCCGGCTCACAGATAGGTGCGGCCTTCGTGCTGCTTCGCCTGCTCATCACCGTCCCGCCCGGTGCCCTGCTGGGAGGCCTGCTGTGTGAGCGCGTGGGCTACCGGATGACCACCGCGGCGGGCATGCTGCTGAGCGCAGCCATGTTCGCCGTCATGACCCGATGGACTGCCACCACTCTCACGGAGCCCCTACTGGGAGTGGGCTGGCTTCACAGCAGCGATCTTGTCCTGGGAGCGTGCGGCCTCGGCTTCGGGGCGGCCATCGCCCCGGTCAACGCCTCCATGCTCGGCGCGGTGCGGTCGTCGCTTCACGGCATGGCGTCGGCTCTGGTCGTGGTGGCTCGGAGCGTCGGCATGCTTGTCGGCTTGTCCCTGCTCACCGTGATCGGCCTTCGCAGCTTCTATGCGGCTGCATCGGCGCTTCCATCACCACTGAGGCTGTGCCCCGAAACCCCGACGCGCTGCCCGGCGTACGACACCCTGGTCACGGGGGCGGTGGTCGGGGAGCTCCACACCATCTTCCTCGGCGCCGCCCTCTGCGCCGCGGCGGCAGCCCTTGTGGCAGCGGCCACCCTGCGCCGCCGGGGGGATGCTCCCAGGCATTCCGGACGGTGAGCTCCATCAGTGGCTGGACCGGATACCCGATGCAGTCCCGGCGTAGGGTCGCCTGATGGCGTCAGGGCTGGTTCCCGATGTGGAGCGTGTGCTCGACGAGGTGCGTGCCGTCTCGTCGCTCATCGGCCTGGAGACGTACCTCGTCGGCGGCTTCGTCCGCGATCGCCTGCTGGGCCGGGAGACGAGCAAGGATATCGATCTACTGACGGTGTCGGGCGACGGCCGACAACTTCTCGAGCAGGTGGCGCACCGGCTGGGATGGAGCCGGCCCCAGACGTTCGACCGTTTCGGCACGGCTCAGATCCGCCACGGAAGCCTGATCATCGAGACGGTGCGGGCGCGTTCGGAGAGCTATGACCCCGCTTCGCGAAAGCCGGACGTCAGCCCGGGGACTCTCGAGGAGGACATCTGGCGGCGTGACTTCACCGTGAATGCGCTCTGTCAGACCCTGGACGGCAGGGTGATCGACGTCACGGGCATGGGGCTTCACGATCTTCGCGCCGGGGTGCTTCGCACCCCGCTGCCGCCCGGTGAGACCTTCCGAGAGGACCCGCTGCGAATGTTCAGAGCCGCACGATTCAGCGCCCAGCTGGGCTTCTCGCTAACCGATGGGATCCTCGAGGCCATGCGTTCGCAGGCATCACGGGCGGGCATCCTGAGCGTGGAACGGATCAGCGATGAGTTGCGACGGCTGCTCACCTCGCCGCGGCCCCGTGCCGGGGTGGAGGTGCTTCGCATGGGCAACCTACTCGACATGGTTCTCCCCGAGGTGACGGCGATGATCGGCGTCGAACAGAGTGGCTACCACATCCATGATGTCTACGACCACACCACGCATGCCCTGGACCACTCCCCGGCTGATCTGATAACCCGCACCGCGGTGCTCCTCCACGACGTCGGCAAGCCGTCCACCCACGCGCTGGCGGAGGATGGGCGTCACACCTTTCACGGTCACGACGTGGCCGGTGCAGCCATCACCGAACGGATCCTGGCTCGGCTGCGCTACAGCAATGAGGAGATCGAAGCCGTATCCCGGCTGGTGCGCCTTCATCTGCGGCCGATTGCCTACAACGCACAGACCTTCGGCGACAGCGCGGTGCGGCGCCTCATCCGGGAGGCCGGTGAGCAGCGCAACCGTCTGCTCGATCTTGCTCGTGCCGACACCCGGGCATCGTCCTACCCCGACCTTGCCAACATCGACGCGCTGGCCGGCCGGATGCGGGAGCTGGACAACGAGGGCGACATCTCCCGGCTCACGGCCTCACTCAGCGGCGAGGAGATCATGGCCATGGGCGGTCTGCCCCCCGGTCCCTGGGTCGGGCGGGTGAAGCGGGCCATCGAGGAGGCCATCCTGGATGGTGAGATCCCGGCAGGGGACGCTCCCGCCGCGAGGCGCTGGCTCGAGGGCCACCGGCACCTGCTCACCCCGGCCTGACCCTTGAGGGCGTCCGAGGGCCGGCGCCTACAATCAGCGGTTGATGATCCACCGCCTTCGCTTCGCCAAACGCCTGGTCCGCGAGCTGCCCGGACAGCTACGCCTTGCCTACTGCCTGATGTTCGATCCGCGTGTGCCTGCCCGCACCAAGCTCGCATTCTCGGGGGCGATGGTGGCCATCATGACCCCTGTCATCGATCTTCCCGCCCTCATACCCTTCATCGGCGAGCTGGATGTGCTGGCGTTGACCCTGCTGGCGCTCCGCCTCTTCATCGCCGCCAGCCCCCATGAGGCCGTGGTCGAACAGCAGCAGCTCATCATCGAGCAGCGCAGCCGGTTCGACGATGATGTCCGCAACGGTGAGAGCCTCGGCCGCGGCCTGGCCGGGCGATTCCGCCAGGTCATTGACAAGCAGAGAG
>JBHELP010000184.1:0-5985 GCA_046263035.1 Candidatus Dormibacteria bacterium
GCCCTTCCCCGCCCCCGGCAAGGGGGAACTCATGGTCGGTCACATAGAGGGCGGGCTGAGTGTCCCTCACGAGAATGCTCCGGCCCAACCACTCTTCCAGAAGGGTGGCAGCGCGGCTATGGCGGTCGCTCACGCCCTCGCGGTCGCCGGCATGGTCCTCGCCGCAGTCGATGCGGACGATGTTGTGCTCGTCGCGCTCATACAGCTCAGCCCGCATTGCCGCATCTATGACGTCATAGGGTGGAGCGAGGACCCTGTCCAGGGAAACGCGCGAGGCGTTGTAACGCACGCCGCGAAGCGGCATCACCTCAGCCACGACACCTCAGAAGGTGATCAGTCTCAGGGAGCCGAGATTCGCCGACTTCTCGATCTGTGCCAGCAGCTCCGCGTCAACCGGATCGTCGAGCTGAAAGAAGGAGAGCGCGCGTCCCCGGGGATGGTCCCGACCGACGATGACGTCACCGAGATTGATGTCGTGGGCGGCCAGGAGGCCGGCCACCTCGGCGATGACACCGGGGCGGTCCTGCTGGCTGAAAACAAGATAGGTACCCACGGGGCGGATGTCGAGATGCAAATCCTTGATTCTCGTGATGTGCGGCTCCCCACCGAATTGGGTTCCCATCACAGTCAGCGGCTCGGCACCCTCAACCTCGACGAGGATGGAGCCGGCATGATCGCTGGAGCCGGTGGTGCGACGCTCGTCGACCTCCACACCGTGCTGGCGCGCAACCGCCTTGGCGTTGACCATGTTGACGCGGGTCTCAGTGAAGTGACCGAAGAGTCCACGAAGGACCTCGGCGGTGAGGACGGTCGTGTCGTGCTCGGCCAGCGCACCGCTGTAGCCGCAGATCACCCTGCGAAGGCGACTGCCACCGAGCTGAGCTGCCAAAGAGCCCATCTTCACCGCCAGCTCGACGTAGGGCCGGAGCTGGGCGAGCTCCTCGGGCAACACAGTCGGGGCGTTGACCGCACTCCGTGGAGAGCCTCCCGCCAGGAACTCGACGATCTGATCGGCGACATCCAGGGCAACATTCACCTGCGCCTCCTGGGTGCTCGCCCCGAGATGGGGTGTGAGCACCGAACCGGGGAGGCCGATGAGAGGGTTTCCGGGATCGATGGGCTCTTCCGCAAAGACGTCGATGCCGGCGCCCCGGAGGTGCCCGCTGCGGATGGACTCCGCGAGGGCGGCCTCATCGACAATGCCGCCGCGGGCGACGTTGATGAGGTGGGCCCCCCGCTTCATACGGCTGAGTTGGTCCGCCCCGATGGACCCACGGGTGACATCGTTGAGCGGAACGTGAAGGCTGAGAACATCGGATTCCTCGAGGATCTCGGAGAGGGTTCGCAACTCCGCGCCGGCCTGTTCGGCCCGCTCGGTGGTCACCAGCGGGTCGTGGGTGATCACCCGCATCTGCAATCCCTGACTGGCGATTCGGGCGACCTCAAAGCCGATCTTCCCCAGCCCGTAGACGCCGAGGGTCCGGTGGCGCAGCTCCACGCCGACGAAGCGGCCGCGCTCCCACCGTCCCGCCTGCACCGAGTGGTCGGCGGCGGCAACATTGCGGGCCAGTGCCATCATCAGGGCGATGGCGTGCTCGGCGGCTGCAATGGTGTTGCCGGTGGGAGCGTTGAGGACAAGCACGCCGTGCCGTGTGGCCGCCTCGATGTCAATGTTGTCGACACCCACGCCGGCCCGGCCCACCACCCTGAGTCGCCGTGCGCTCTCCAGGACCTTTGCCGTGACCTTGGTCTCACTGCGCACGACCAGGGCCTCATAGTCTGCAATGCACCCGAGGAGCTGGTCGGGAGACAGTCCCGTCGCGACATCGACCTCACCGGCGGCGCGCAACCTGCCCACACCGTCCTCCGCGATGGGGTCGGCGACCAGGATGCGGGAGGGGACCAGGCTCACCCGATGGTGACGACGCCGCGGCGAGCGACCTCGCGGGCTGCTGCCACACCCGCTCCTGTGTGAGTGATGGCGCCGGAGTCCAACAGGCCCTGCTCCAGGGCGCCGAAGATGTCGTAGACGCCGGCCTCGTCGATCATGCCAAGGTGGCCGATGCGGAAGATCTGTCCCTGGGCCCGGTCCTGGCCACCGGCCAGGACCAGACCGTAGGTCGTGCGCAGACGACCCAGCAACTCCTTGAGCCGCTCTGGCGACCCGGTGGGATTATTGATCGCCGTCACTGTGTTGCTACGACATCCGGGAGCTGCGAAAAGGCTGCAGCCAAGAGCCTCGACTCCGGTGCGGATCATCTCCGCCACCAGGGCGTGGCGTGCCCACGCCCGCTCGAGGCCCTCCTCGCGAAGCATGGCGATACCCTCGGCAACGGCGCGCATCTCGACGATGGGTGGCGTTGTGTAGGTCTGCTTGCGTTCCTGGTACTTCCGCTCCCGGGCGAAGTCGAAGTACCAGCGAGGGCAGCGCGCGAGCGTACCGGCGGCGAAGGCCCTCTCGCTCACCGACACCATGGCCAGTCCCGGTGGTGCCATCCAACCCTTCTGTGAGCCGGTCACCAGGACATAGATGCCCAGCTGATCAGTCTCAAGTGGCATGCAGCTGGCGCCGCTGACGCTGTCGACGGCCAGAAGCCGGTCACGGGCCCTGACCACCGCCGAGATCTCCGCGAGCGGGTTCGTCACCCCGGTGCTGGTCTCGTTGTGCGTCACGAACACTGTGGCGATGGACGGATGCTCGTCAAGGATGCGCTCGACGTCCTCCGGGTCGATGGCCTGTCCCCAGGGCATCTCCAGCCGCACGACGTCGGCGCCATAGCCTGCTGCGATGGCGGCCCACCGATCACCAAAGGAACCGATGGTGCAGAAGAGCACCTGCTCGCCCGGGCTCAGAAGGTTCACCACCGCCGCCTCCAGTCCACCGGTTCCGCTCGCCGGGAAGAGCAGGATGTCGCTCTCGGTGCGCAGCGCCCAGCGGAGGCCGTCGACAAGCTCCGTGTAGAGAGCGGCGAACTCGGGGCCCCTATGGTTGATCATCGGCCGGCTCATCGCCCTGATGACGCGTTCCGGCAGTGGCGTGGGACCGGGGACGCGAAGCTGCTGCTCGATGGCCACTAGGCCTCCTGGTGGATAGGGAAGGGCGTCCCCAAGTCTATCAACCGCCTTTGCGGAGACCGTCTGGGCTAGAACCAGAGGTCGTCGTAGACGCTGTGCGGCCGCGAGACGCCCGGTACCTTGGTAGCCGGATGTCGCCGCCTCATGGGGCTGCGCCAGTGGTAGGCTCGGTCATCCAGCGGCCAGCCCAACCGGAGCGCCTCATAGCGCTCCCGGACGGTGGCCAAAAATGTCACCAGCCGGCGCCGGTGCCACAAGGCCGCTCCACCGCAGCTCAGCAGGAACACCCATAGGAGCCCGGAAAACAAGCGGCCTGCGCCGCCGGAGCGGCTCGCCGCCTTCTGATCGCCATCAGCCGGCACTGCGCCCGCGCGGTGGGTTGCATTCCAGGCTTTGATGGCCGCTCGGCGTTGAGCGATAGCGGGCTCGAAGCTCTCCAGCCCATCCCTGATGGCGTGCGCAAGCGATTGCCGGAAGTCCGGCGTGGCCAGCAGAGCCGCCTCCTGCGGGTTGGTGAGGTAGGCTCCCTCGACAGTGACCACCGGCATGGGCGTGTGGATCCACCAGTCGTCCCGCAGTTCTGTGCCCTTGTTCTCAACGCCCAGGGGCGCCAGCCCGCGTTGCAGAGCCGCTGCCATGGCGGTCGCGAAGGGGGCGCTCCGCGGGCCGGGATAGAGGACAAGGGAGCCTCCCACCGAAGGGTCCGTCCACGAGTTCAGATGGACGCTCACGAAGAGGGAGGCACCACCCTCCTGTGCCAGGCGTGAGCGGTCCTCCACGCTCACGAAACGATCGTCCTCACGGGTCATCACGACCTGCACCAGGTCGGCGGCGAGCTGTTGCCGTACTCGCTGGGCTATGTCAAGGGTGAGATCCTTCTCCAGGAGTCCCCTCAGGCCGACGGCGCCGCTGTCGAAGGGCGTGCCCGGACGGCTGTCGTCCGGCGCACCTCCGTGGCCGGCATCCAAGGCCACCACCAGGGGGGCGGGCGCCGCCTGCTCTCGGCCGCCCTCCTGGGCATGGGAAACAGGCCCGGAAGCGATCGCTGACGCGGCGAGCACGGGGGCGCTGACAAGGACGTGGACAAGACGTGT
This sequence comes from Candidatus Dormibacteria bacterium, assembly GCA_046263035.1. Taxonomy (GTDB): domain Bacteria; phylum Chloroflexota; class Dormibacteria; order Aeolococcales; family Aeolococcaceae; genus JBHELP01. The sequence goes on from JBHELP010000184.1 coordinate 4,170, forward strand.
GGCCCAGGGGCACATGGCCTGGCGCGAGTATAGGGGTCATCCGGCGACAGCGCCGGGCCGGCCCCGCGGTGCCTCCGCCGTGGCTGCGGACGCCGCCTTAGCGCATGTCCGAGGCGAACGGCAGAAGAGCTATGTGCCGGGCCCGCTTAAGGGCGATCGTCAGCCGGCGCTGGTGCCGGGCGCACGTGCCGGTCATCCGGCGGGGCATGATCTTGCCCCGGTCGGAGAGGTAGCGCCGAAGCCGGGCGACCTCCTTGTAGTCGATGACGTCGAGATGCTCCAGGCAGAAGCTGCAGACACGGCGACGGCGGCGGTCGAACTCAGGCACTGATCATCTCCCTCTCAAAACGGTATCTCGTCAGGGTCGACGTCAGCGCCGGTCGCCGGCGCAGCCGCGGCGACGCCGGTGTCGGGGCGTGGCTCAGCCCCGTCCTGCCTACCGTCCAGGAACTGGACGTCGCTGGCGTTGACCTCGGTCTTGTAGCGCTTCTGGCCGGATTCCTTATCCTCCCACGATCGGGTCTGCATACGACCCTCCACGTACACCAAGCGCCCCTTTTGAAGGTACTGGGCCACGAGGTCTGCCAGCTTGCGGTTGCCCTGGTTCCAGACCACGATGTCGTGGTAATCGGTGAACTCCCTTCGCTCGCCGCTCTGATCCTGGCCGTAGCGATTGGTGGCCAGGGCCAGATTGCACACGGCCGTGCCGCTGGGGGTGTATCGCAGCTCGGGATCGCGGGTGAGGCGGCCGATCAGCATGACGCGGTTAAGGGAGCCGGCCATCAGAGGTCGTCACCGTCAACCGCCGCAGGCACGGCGTCCAGCTCTTCCTCATTGATGACGGGCAGCGTCTCCCCGCCGGGCGACGCCTCGTCGAGCTCCTCGATGGGATCCGGCGGCTGCGTCGAGCGGGCCTCTATGGGGCCCTCGTGGACGACCAGCATGTGCCGGAAAACCTGATCGTGGATGCGCAGCGCGCTCTCGAGCTCGCCGATGCGGCTGCTCTCCAGGCGCACGTCGTCAATGACATAGAAGCCGTCGCGCAGGCTGCGCACCTCGTATGCCAGCCGGCGCTTCCCCCACAGGGTGGTCTTGACCACCTCGCCGCCCTGCCCTTCGATGATGTCACGGACGGAGGAGACCGTCTGATTGAGCGCATCCTCGTCGAGGTCCGGACGGACAAGATACATCAACTCGTAGTCACGAACCACCCAGGCACCTCCTTTCCCACGGGCTGGCGACACCCGATGTTGGCGGTCCGCCGAGGTGGCCGGGCGGTAACCCATCGGGTGCAGGAAACGTAGCCTCCTCTGCGGTGGCGTCCGGCAGGATAGCAGCTTCCCGCGAATGCCCGGGGCGGCCCCTTCGACTCCACTCATGGCGACCCGCTAATCGAGGTGGAAGCCCTTGGGCAGAGTGGTGAGGTTGCGGTGTCCGTTCTCGGTGACGATCACCAGGTCCTCGATCCTGATGCCACCCAGAGCCGGATGGTAGAGGCCGGGTTCCACGGTGATGACGTCGCCCGGCTCCAGCGTCACGTCCACGTCCCCGATGCGTGGGTACTCGTGGATCTCCAGCCCCAACCCGTGGCCTGTGCCGTGAATGAAGCGGGCCTCGGAGGCTATGTCGCGATACGGCTTGCCCAGGGAGCCGAACCCGTGACGGGCGAGAACGTCGCAGCAGGCGCGGTGGACATCGCGCCCATTCGCCCCGGGAGCGACCGCGTCGAGGCCCGCCTGCTGGGCCTCGAGGGTTGCCACCCACATCGCCTCCACCTCCGCGGGAGGAGTGCCGCGGACGACGGTTCGAGTCATGT
>JBHELP010000185.1:0-3072 GCA_046263035.1 Candidatus Dormibacteria bacterium
CTTGCCCGGCCGGCAGCGTCCACCGGGTAGGCTAGCGCTCCATGTACGCCCATCGGGTATCCGGCGGCCTCGTCCTGTGGATCATCGTCGGCGTGATCGTGGCGGCCTCGCACCACTTCTTCGACGCCCTGGGCACAGTCAACGGGTTCCTGTCGGCACTGGTGGCCGTGGTGCTCTGGCCGCTGGTCCTGTTCGGGGTGCATCTCGTCATCGCCATCTAGCCCGGCCTGCGGCCAGCTCCAGAGCCCGCCCATAGCCGGGAAGACCCCGTAGCGAGGCCAGGTCAGGGTCGGCGCGCATGTGCTCCGCATCCGTGAAGCCGCCCTCCGCTGCCCGGACCAACCACTCCGCGCCGCGCTCGGGGTGCCCACCCCGGGCCCAGTTGCAGGCCGTGTCGTAGGCGACAGTCGCCTCCGACCACCGTTCGTAAGCCTCCTCTCCCCTCTCCGCCGCAGCGCGAAAGTGGCCTCCGGCGTGGAGCGCAGCCACCAATGCGAGGTGCGTGGACCGGCCGAGGCCGGGAGCCTGAGGACCGGTGACAAGGGCGATGGCCTCCTCGGGCTGCCCGGCGCGGATCAGGGCCTGGGCCAGCGGTGCGCCGGCGCGGTCGTCCGGCGCGGCAGCAAAGGCGTCCGTGAGCAGGCGGACGGCCTCCCGGTTGCGATCGGCGACCAGGGCCACCACGCCCTCGAGGTAGGGGTCCGGGGGCACCCGCCGAGGCATGCGGGCAAGACCCTCTTCGGCCACCTCAGGTTCACCGGTCGTCACCCCCGCGAGGGCGAGTAGACGGGCCGCCTCGGCCCGTACGAAGCGCGAGCGAGCTGTCTTCAGCACATGGCGGGCGATGGCCTTGGCGGCAGAGGGGTCACCGTCGCGGAGGCTCTCCCACCCCTGGCTCACTTCTTCCCGGAGCGGTTGCTCATGACGGAAGAGCCTGCGCTGCCAGTATGCAGCCGCACCCATCGCATAGAAGCCCGCGATGATGGCGGACGTGAACCACAGCCCCCGGGACAGTGTCCACGTTGCCAACCCGACAACCGTGGCCAGCGAGATGCCCTGGGCCAGCAGCTCGGTGTCGCGGCGGGTGAGCAGATCGAGGATGTGGTGCATGACGTGGCCGCCATCGAGGGGAAGGATGGGCAGCAGGTTGACCAAACTCCAGACGATGTTCACGTAGACGAGGTCCCGTGTCACCTCGGCGGCGATGCCGTCACCGCCCCCAATACCGGTTGCTCTGGCGGCCGCCAGCAATAGCAGCCCCAGTGCGAGCCCGGACGCGGGACCGGCGATGCTGACGGCGAGAAGCCGGAGCGGGCTCAATCCGCCGTCCCTGTCGGGTCGGGTGAGGCCACCCATGGAATACAGCTCGATGCGAGCGCCCACCCCGAAAGCGCTAAAGACGGTGGCATGACCGAGCTCGTGGATGAGCACGGAGACGAAGACGACCGCAACCCAGGCCACGATCAGGATGATCGGCCGAGCACCCCCTCCCCCCTGGTCCTGACCGCCGAGCAGGGCGGCGAGGATGAAGAAGGAGGGATGCACCGTCACCGGGAAGCCGGCGACGGTCAGGCCCGCAGACCTCAGAGCGGAGCCCCGGGCGCCCGCGCCGGCGGCGTGGGCTCGGGGGAGGCCGTCTGCATGCACTGCGGGAATGGGACGGTGACCGAGTTGTAGAAGTTCTTGAAGGCCTGCAGCTGATCCGCGGCGTCGTAGTTGTAGTCGAGCTCCAGGGCATGGGCCGCGTCCAGGCGCAGCCGGAGTTGCGCGAAGTGGGCGAGTGGCGGCGCCGACACGACCGGTGGGGCCGCGGATGGGATCTCACCGGGAGCTGCCGGGGCGGGCGCGGCCTGGCCGGAGGCGCCCCCCGTGCCCGTGGCCGGTGCCGTGGCCGAGGCCGGACTGCCCGAGCCCTGCCGATCGTAGCCGACGACATTGCCGGTGGTCCCACAGACCACGACCTCGGCCTGAGTCGCCGCTGAGTAGCCGGCACGGCCGGCCGGACCGAGCAGCGCCACGGAGCCGGCGGGGCGCACAACTATCGCCTGGGGACCGGACTGCGGCTTGAAGACCACGTCGCCCGGTTCGTTGGCAAAGGACCACTGGTCGGGGTACAGGGCGCTGAAGGACAGCTGGTCCGAATCGAACATGCTGAAGTGGCCCGGTGCGCTCAGGTCCGGATCGGCGCTGATCCAGCCCGTGGTGGTCTGCCCCCTGATCCTGTACCAGCCGCCGTTGCGGTCACTGTGGCCGATGATGGTGAGCAGCGTTCCCCGTCCCGCCGTGCCAACCGGTGCCGCGGTGGGCGCGTCCTCGCCCCGTATGTTGAGGCCGATAGGACTGAGAACGGTTCGGGTCCCGCTGGTCTGAACCCCTGCGGCGGTGCCCCCACCCGACGAGCCGTCCGGCTGGTTCTCACCCGGCGGTGGGTTGGTGGCCACCCCGGTCGGCCGGTCCGAGGCCCCGCAGCCGGACATTGCGGCTCCCAGCAACAGGGTGACCATGAGCGCCAGGCGTGGCAGGCGCACAGGCATGTCCGGTGAACCGTAGCGCGACGGAGATGTCCCCCGCTCAGCCATGGAGGAGGCTCTCCGGAGCGGCCGCCAGCGAGATGGAGACACCTGATCAGCCATGGAGGAGGCCCTCCAGCGTGGCCGCCACAGAGGCGGACAGAGCGTCGAGATGATAACCACCCTCCAGGACCCACACCGATCCCGTGGGCCCGGTGAGGTTCCCGATCCGGCTGGCGACGCTGCGATAGGTCTCGCTGTCCAGGCGCAGCCCGGCAAGCGGGTCGGCGGCGTGCGCATCGTAGCCGGCGCTGATCACCACCAGATCGGGGCCGAAGCTCCCCAGCGCCGGCATCACCTGGGCGTCCAGCGCCTCCAGCCATCGGCGACCGTCGGTCCCCTCGGGCAAGGGGACGTTGAGAGTGGTCCCCTCCCCCACCCCGGCTCCGCGGTCGCCCGCCCGCCCCGTGCCCGGGTAGTGGGGATATTGATGCAGCGACGTGTAGAGCACCGAGGCATCCTCCCAGAAGATGCTCTCGGTTCCGTTGCCGTGATGCACGTC
>JBHELP010000186.1:0-7957 GCA_046263035.1 Candidatus Dormibacteria bacterium
AGCTGGAGAACCGCTCCGAGGCGAAGAACACGTAGGAGGGCGCTATATCATCTGGTTGTGCCGCGTCCTGCATCGGCGCCTGCTGACCGAACTTCTTCACCTTCTCCGAGGGCATGGTCGAGGGTATCAGCGGCGTCCACACCGGACCGGGGGCGACACAGTTGACACGGATGCCACGCTCCAGCAGGGCCTGGGCCAGGGAGTAGGTCAGGGCGTTGATGGCTCCCTTGGTGGCCGAGTAGTCGATCAGGCTCTTGTTGCCCCGCAGCCCGTTGATGGAGCTGGAATTGATGATCGTGGCCCCCCGTTGCATGTGCCGAAGGGCGGCCCGCGTCGTCCAGAAGTAGCTGTAGATGTTGGTGCGAAACGTGCGGTCCCACTGCTCGGACGTGATGTCCTCAGGCGACTCCGCGGGACGCTGGTAGGCAATGTTATTGACAAGAATGTCAATCTTCCCGAACTCCTCCACCGTGCGGCCGACCGCGCTTTCGCAGGCCGCCTCCTCGCTGAGGTCTCCGGGGATGAGGATGGCACGACGGCCGAGGCGCTGCACCAGGCCGGCGGTGTGCTCGGCGTCATCGTCCTCGTTGAGGTAGGCGATGGCGAGATCGGCTCCCTCCTTGGCAAAGGCCACGCTGACCGCCCGACCGATGCCGGAGTCGCCTCCCGTCACCAGGGCCACCCTGCCCTCGAGCTTGCCGGTGCCCTCGTAATCCTTCATCTCGTCCCGCGGACGCGGCTCCATGAGGGCGGTGTGTCCGGGAGGTTCCTGTTGCTGGCGCGGGAAGTTCTGCTCACTCATGGCTGGCGACTATACTACAGTGAGACTATCAGGTAAGCCGACATCAAGGGAGGTAGCAAGCCCATGGCCGACGAGCAGCAGGACCGCCGCGACGAGGACTCCGGGGAGAAGGTCAGCCCTCCCGGCACCGAGACCCTCTTCCAGGGCTCCATACGCAACGAGAAGCATCCCGAGGTGACTCCCCAGAACCCCACCGACATCGGCGCCAAGATGAAGGCCGAGACCGAGGGCGAGGAGGGCCTGATCGCCAAGGCCAAGCGGGCGGTGGAGGAGATGGATCGCGATATCGGCGGGGACTACCAGCGTCGGGAGGATCCCACGGCGCCGTCGCCCCTGCCCGACGACCGGAGCTAGCCAAGCGGCGGCGAACCGTCCGTCCCCGAGGCGTGCCGTCCGTTACGCAACCGGAGACGCCGTCGTCCGGCCTTCCACGGCGACGGTCGCCGGCATTGGTGGCGAAGTCAGCCGGCTGTGGTGGCGCCTGCCGGATCCAGGGCCGCACTGATCAGCGTGTCATAGACCGACGGGTCGTCCTCATCGATGATCAGAACTCCGCGCTCATGAGGGCCCTCCCAATGCATCGAGATACCCGGGTTGAACGTCCCCTCACCGCCGGCGAGGAAGACATGTGGACTGCCCTCCACGCCGGCCTCATCGATGGCAGCGTACTGATCGATCACCAGACGCCGGGCGCGGCCGTCAGCCAGGGCTGAGCGGAGCCCGCCGGCATCGACGGCTGGGCATCCCTCCGCCACCTCGAGGATGACCTCTGTCATTGAGATGCACCGGCTCTCTGCGAAGAGTGCCACGCGCAGGGCCCTGTCCAGCTGTTCCGCCACACCGAGCCCCTGCTCCTTGGCGGCCTGGACCGCCTCCAGGGCGGGCAGCGTGGTCACCGGCCATTGCCAGTCCGGCCTCTGCCATACCTGCCAGCCCGCTCCCGGTTCGCAGCCGGCGGCAACCGGTAGCTCCGCCTCGATGACCCGCTTTGGTGTGGGCCGCCGGTTGACAAGCTCGAGGGGGAAGGCACGGTGGTCGAGGAGCACGCGCCCATCCATTCCGAGCCGGGAGCGGGCGGCGAGAAGGCGGTGGACACAGAGGTGGGACCACGGACAGGCGATGTCCGAGTAGACGACCACCGTCCCGGTTGCGACGTCGAGCACCGTTCGATCGTAGACGGGCCGTCCCCCGGCCCGCGGCCCCCTGGACGCCAAGGCTTCCCCGGGCCGGGCCGCCAGAGGCTGGTCATCCCCACCAACGAGTTGGGCGGCGACATCCTAGGGGCTGCCGGTGGAGAGAAAATCCCCTGACCATGCGATCCGGCGGCCCTCTCCGCGACCTCGTGGCGCCTCACCCCATGCGTGAGGGGACCGGGGAGCGCGAGCTGCGACCCGCCCACCACCGCACCACTGCGCACGGCCCCCAACTTTCAGAGTCACCGAGTGGGGGCCCGTTCCCCGACCCGGCGGCGGCACCCACTCTGTTTGTCCCCGCCTTCCTGAAGCCGCGCCTGCGCGGTGTCCTCCACCATTACTCGTTCTACGTGGCGGCGGTGCTGGGAGTCGTGCTGGTGATCGTCGCGCCGTCGCCACGAGCCCGGATCGCCATGTCGGTATATGCGCTGTCACTTGCGGGCTGCCTGGGTATGAGCGCTCTCTATCACCGGCGGGACTGGACCCCCATCATGAGAGCCCGGCTGGGACGGCTGGACCACTCCATGATCTTCGTCCTCATCGCCGGCACCGACACCCCCTTCTGCGTCCTCGCCCTTGATGGAGTGGGGGCGACCTGGATGCTCATCCTCGTCTGGATCGGTGCTGCGGCGGGTATCGCCCTGACCCTGTTGTGGTGGCGCGCCCCCGCGATCGTCCAGGTGGGTCCGTACGTCGTCCTCGGCTGGGTTGCATTGATCGCCGTACCGGAGCTGAGCTCGGCCCTGGGGTGGACGGCATGCGGGTTGCTCCTCGGTGGAGGCGCCCTCTACACCGGGGGAGCCCTCATCTATGGGATGGAGCGCCCCGACCCCTGGCCCAGGGTCTTCGGCTTCCATGAGATCTTTCACTGTCTTGTCGTCGCCGCCGCCGGACTGCATCTCGCGGCCATCGCCATCTTCCTGTTGCCCCGCGCGTAGCCGCTGGGTCGCGGCTGCAGGCGCTCTGTGGCGCTTCCCCAACTTCCTGCTATATTTCCGCCCCAATCGGAACTGCGCCGGCCCTCGGAAACGGGGTGAGGCGTCTCACGGGCAACGGCAGGCAGGAGGAGATATCGGTGGATAGACGAATCGGTCTGGCGGGGGTCGGTATGGCCCTCATCACTGCCGCATGTGGTAGCAGCAGCTCTTCGTCCCCGGCGGCGGGTCCGCCCGTGACTCTCAACGTGCAGGTCGACGGCAAGACGGACGCCTTCAACGCCGCCTTCACCGCCTACTTCCCCAACGAGGTCAAGGTCCACCCCGGGGATACGGTGGTCTTCAACAGTGTGTTCCGCGGTGAGCCCCACACGGTGACGATGGGCAAACTGGTCGACGCCGGTCTTGATGCCTACGACCAGAAGGTGAAGACGGCCCCGAATCCCGATGAGGTCGATGATTCCACCATCCCCCAACTCGCCAAGATCCCCGTGCTCGAGCCCGACGGGCCGGGCGAGATCAATCAGACGACAAGTCAGCCCTGCTACCTCCCGGCCGGGGACCCGCCGGCGAACACTCCCTGCCCGAAGATGGCCCAACCGGACTTCACGGGCAAGGAGGCTCTCTACAACAGCGGCTTTCTGCCGGATGGGGAGACCTACCCCCTCAAGCTCGCCAGCGATATCAAGCCGGGCACCTATCGCTACATGTGCGCCCTTCACCGAACCGGCATGACGGGGAAGATCGAGGTTGTGGCCGCCGGCAGCGCGGGCACGAGCCCGGAGGAGGCCAAGAAGCAGGGGGATGACCAGCTGCAGAAGAAGGTTGCTCTGCTTCAGCCCGTCATGGATCAGGCAACCACGGCGCCCAAGCCGGGTGTGATCTCGGCCGGCCAGGTGCCCCTCTCCAAAGACGCCCCCCGCGATCTGGAGGGGATCAGCTTTTTGCCCAAGGTGGCCAGCGTTCCCGTGGGCGGCTCCCTGACCTGGAACGTCTTCGGCTTCCACACCATCTCCTTCAATGCTCCCGAGGATGCTCGCCCGGACGTCATCAAGGCCGCCGACGGCAGCTTCCACAACAATCCCAAGGCTGGAGTCCCAGTGGGCACCAAGGGTGTGCCTCCGCCCCCCGGACCTCCGGGTGGTGGACCTCCGGGTGCCGCGTCTCCAGGTGCTGCGTCTCCGAGTGCTGCGTCTCCGGGTGCTGCCTCTCCGGGTGCTTCGCCCGGCGCCCTGACCCTGGGCTCGCCTGCGGCGATTCTGGCCGAGCTGGCCTCGCCCAGCGATTCGCCCAGCGGTTCGCCCGGCGGTTCGCCCGGCGGTTCGCCCGGCGGCCCTCCTGGCGGAGGACCGCCCACCTTCAAGGTGACCGACCTGGGTTCATTCGGCGGCACCGCATTCTGGAACAGCGGGCCGATCCCATCGTTCCCGCCCGAGCTCACCGCGGTGAAGATCAAGTTCACCAAGGCGGGAACCTACCAGTACAAGTGCCTGGTCCATACCGACATGGAGGGAACCGTCAAGGTCGGCTCCTGACGGATCCAACACGGCGCCAGGGGGCTTCCGCGCATATGCCGCGGAGGCCCCCTCTCGTACGTCCACCTCAAGCGTTCTGCGGGGACGACACCGTCGCGACATGCCCTGGAACTGATTGAGTCCATGGCGGCCCGGCGGCCCCTGCGCGCTCTACGATAGGAGCGCGTGAGCGCGGCCCCCTTTCCGTCTGACCATCGTCGGCTCGAAAGTCGGCCCCGCCGCCTCAGCCTGGCTGCGCTCGTCGCCCTGTTGGCGGGTGCCCTGGCGACGGTGTCAAGCACAGCCGTGGCCTCCTCCGAGGCCACGACCAGCTCACCATCCGCGTCAGCGAGCTCACCCATGTCCTCCCCGGCCGGCTCCGCCCATGCCAATCCGGGGCCGTCGGACCATGAGGGATCGGAGGGGTTCATCCTCGCCGCCGCCGACTCTCCCCAGCGGCTGGATGCTCCCTGTACCGACCACGCCCCGGTCCGGCGTTATGAGGTGGCCGCGATCAATGTCGACATCACTTTCAATCGGTATCTGGATCACGATCCCAAGGGCCGGATGTTCGTTCTGGAGAGCGCCCTCGACCGGGTCCGCGCCGAGGAGGCCGCCAACGATCGCGCCAGGGCGACCGGGTCGGAAGCGTCGGTGTCCGTCGGCCTCCAGGGCGATGCCATCGAGCCGCTCACCATGCGGGTGCGCCAGGGGGAATGCCTGCAGATTGCCCTGCGCAACCGCCTGACTCATGGCGAGCCGGCCGGAATGCATCTCCATGGCTCCGGGCTGCACATTGCCGGCGGTGGCGGCCCCGCGATAGCCACCAACCCGAGAGACACGATCCGCCCCGGAGAGGTCGTGACCTATGAATGGATGGTGGGTGCCGCCGAACCGGAGGCGACGCATTACCTGCACAGCCACGGTGACGACCGCTTTCAGACAGACCATGGGCTTTTCGGCGCCGTCGTGGTGGAGCCACACGACTCCGCCTGGATCGATCCCCTCACCGGCGCCGAGGCCGCTGGCTGGGCCGCCATCGTCCGCCTGCCCGACGGCGCGGCCTTCCGCGAGTTCGCCCTCTATTACCACGAGGTCGGCGATGAGAACTATCAGCTACTCGCCCGCGACGGGCAGTTCGTCCCCCTGGTCGATCCCACAACCCACTCCTACCGACCGGATGGACGGGCCCTCAACTACCGGAGTGAGCCCTTCATGAATCGACTCCTGCTCCAGCAGGGCGCGGGCGGGCGGCTCGACGAATCTCTCCAGTACAGCTCCTACAGCTTCGGCGACCCCTCGACGCCGGTGATGCGCAGCTACCTGGGCGACCCGGTGAAGCAGCGGGTGATTCACGCCGGCGCCGAGGTCCTCCATGTCCACCACGTCCACGGTGGAGGCATCCGCTGGTTGCGGCAGCCGGGCACGGAGCCATCCCGCTATGACGCGGGTCTGGACAAGCACCCGCCCCTGCGGCCGCAGTTCTCGGAGCGCACGGACTCGCAGGCGATGGGGCCCTCCGAGACCTTCGACGTCGCCGATGAATGCGGCAGCGGGGGATGCCAGCAGAGCGCCGGCGACTTCATGTACCACTGCCATGTCACCCAGCACTACTTCTCGGGAATGTGGGGGATCTGGCGTGTGTACAACACCCGCCAGGAGGGGGAGGTCTCCACGGACACCATGCCCGCGCTGGTGGAGTTGCCCGACCGCAGCGGCCGGACCCGGCCCGCGGTCACCTCCGATGCGCTCATCGGTCAGACCGTCAACTCCTACGGACAGCTCACCGCCATCGACGCCGGCGGCCTGGCGGCCTGGGTGGAGCGCCAGCTCCCCCCCTCAGGGGTGCCCCGCGGCTACGACGCCTCGGTATGGGACTGGCATCGCGAGGGCAACATCTACCAGGGAGAACCTGAGACCGAGGCCGTCTGGCCCGGGTACCGGGCACGGGCTCCGGGCTCCAGGCCCCCCCTGCTCTTCGCCCCGGACACCGGGCGGCCGGCGTATCCGTTCCTGCGACCCCATCTCAACCGCCGGCCGCCGTTCGCCCCCGGTCATGGTCCGGCGCCCTTCCTCGACCCTATAGCCACCGGCACCGATCCACCGCTGCCGGGGGCCAACGGGAAGGGCAGTGACTGCCCGGCGGGAACACGGCTGAAGCCGGTGGCCATCAACGCCATCTCCGTTCCCGTGACCCTCAACCGCCGGGAGGATCTTGTCGACCCCTTCGGCCAGCTCTTCGTCCTGCGCGACCAGGTGGACGCCGTTCGGGCCGATCCCCGGACGCGGGTGCCGTTGGCGATCCGAGCCAACGCCGGCCAGGACTGCGTCGACGTCACCCTGCGCAGCGAGCTCGAGGACAACAGCAGTGAGGGCCTCAGCAAGGTCGGTACGCACATCCACCTCGTGCAGTTCGATGTCCAGGCCAGCGACGGGGTGGACACCGGCTTCAACTACGAGCAGACGGTGCGGCCGTTCCGCGCCGATGGCGAGGTCCTGGCGGCGGCCATCCCGGCCGGGGCGACCCGCCTGTCCCTGAACGCCCCGGAACGTTTCCAGGCAGGCACGATCGTCGGAGTCGGTCTCGATCAGGACGGCACGTTCGAGGTTGCCCGGGTTGCCTCTGCGGACGCCCAGGGGCTGTCCCTGGCGGCTCCGTTGAACCATCCCCACGGTGCGGGAGAGGTTGTCGGCACCGAGTTCGTCCGCTACCGCTGGTATCCCGACGCCCAGTTCGGCACGGCCTTCTTCCACGACCATGTCAACGTCCTCGAGTCCGGTCGGCACGGTCTCTACGGGGCGCTCGAGGCCGAGCCCCCCGATTCCACGTACCACGACCCGCACAGCGGCAACGAGATCGAGAGCGGCACCGCGGCGGACATCCACACCATCGCGGCCGTGTCCCGTGACGTCACCGGCAGCTTTCGGGAGTTCCTGCTCTTCCTCCAGGATGACAACCCGATCACCCACATAGGCCGCTCCACGGGGAGCTCGATCAACCTGCGAGGGGACCCCCCGGAAGCTCGCGCCCGCGACCCCTCGCAGATATTCAGCTCCGGCCCACCGGGTGACCCCCAGTCTCGGGGCGATCCCGACACGCCGGTGGTGGAGGCACGGCTCGGCGATCCCGTCGCGCTGCGGACGCTGGTGGGGGCGAGCAACGACGTCCACACACTGCACGTCGATGGGCACTGGTTCCGCGTGGAGCCCAACAGCCCGACGTCGCCTCCCACGAACACGGTCAGCGTCGGCATATCCGAGCGCCGCGACCTCTTCCTCCCCGCGGCGGGCGGTGCTCAGCGCATGCCCGGCGACTACCTGTACTACGCCGGCCGCTCATTCGAGCTCCGTGAGGGCAGCTGGGGCGTGCTCCGGGTGCACGGACCCGGGCAGGGCGGAGATCTGCGCCCGCTTCCCGGCCATGAGGCGATGCCGGCGCCGGCCGCGTCCGTGTGTCCCCCGGGGGCGCCGATGCGGCACTTCGACGTGGCCGCCATCGACACCCCACTGCCC
>JBHELP010000187.1:0-24588 GCA_046263035.1 Candidatus Dormibacteria bacterium
CCCTGCGACCCGCCCATGACCAGGATGTGCCGGCAGCGGTCGCGCAGGGGTGCGGGTGCATCCCGGGCCACCTCGGGGCGTACGGGGTTGCCCGTGTCGACAACCCGCACGCCGGGCAGATGCCGGGCCGTCTCGGCAAACGACGACGCCACCAGGTTGGCGCGCCGGGACAGGATCCGTATGGCACGGCCCGGATGGGCGTTCTGCTCGAGAAGCACGAAGGGAACGCGCAACAGTCGTGCCGCGATGACCACGGGGACGCAGACGTACCCGGCGGTGCCCACCACCACGTCCGGGCGGAAGCGGCGCACCATGCGCAGGGCGGCGACCACCGCGGCGGGCAGCCGGGCCGCGGCGCGGCCGATGCTGAGCGGGCTGCTCACGTCGACGCCGCTCACGTCCAATGTCTCGAGCCGGAGACCGGCGCCGTGGACCAGCCTCTCGGCCACCCCACCGCGCCACCCGACGAGCAGCACCTCCCCGTCCGGGTCAGCGCGACGCAGCGCCTGCGCGACGGCCAGCGCGGGGGTCAGGTGTCCCCCCGTCCCCCCTCCAGCGATCAACGTACGCACGTCTGACCGCCCCCTGCCGGCGAGCCTGGGCGGACACGTTGCAGAGGATGCCCACGCCGACCAGGGTCGCTGCCAGCGCCGTACCCCCGTAGCTGATGAAGGGCAGGGGTATGCCGGTGGTGGGGATGACGTTGGTCACCGCCCCGATGTTGATGAACGCCTCGACGCAGATCCACGCCGTGATACCTCCCGCCAGCAGCGCCCCATAGGTGTCGGGAGCGCGGAGTGAGGCGCGCACTCCCCGCCAGGCCAGGAACAGGAACGCGATGATGACGGACATCGTGCCGAGCAGCCCCAGCTCCTCGCCGATGATGCCGAAGACGAAGTCGGTGTGTGCCTCGGGGAGCCACTGGTACTTCTGGATGGAGTTGCCCAGCCCCACACCGAGGAGGCCGCCCGACCCCAGTGCGTAGAGCGCCTGCACGGTCTGAAATCCCGTGTTCAGGGGATCGGAGAAGGGGTCGCTGAAGTGGGTCAGCCGGGCGGCCCTGTAGGACTCGGTCTTGATGAGCACAGCCGCGAGCCCGGTCATCAGCGACACCACCACCAAGAGATGGCTCTTCCGAATGCCCGCCAGCGCCAGCAGGGTCAGGCCCACGGCTCCCACGACGATGGCGCTGCCCAGGTCGCGCTCCAGCAGGATGAGGGCGAGCACCAATGCCAGCATCAGGCAGTAGTCGCGGACACCCCGCAGGGTGCGCACGTACGGGCCCCGCTCGGTGAGCCAGCGAGAGAGGAAGATCAGCGCCACCAGGGCCGCCACCGCCGACGGCTGAACCGAGAAGCTGCCCAGGGTTATCCAGCGGCGAGCCCCGAACCGGTCGGAGCCGACATGCGGGATGAGAACCACCAGCAGCAGGGCGCCGGTGACCAGCGCCAACGGACGCGCCACGCGCATCCAGCGGTGGTAGTCCACCCGCATGGCGATGACCATGCCGGCGATCCCGGCCCCCAACCCGATGAGCTGCCGGAGAAAGAAGTAGTTGGCATTCCGGTACTGCGCATAGCCCAGCGCCACCGAGGCGCTGTAGAGCATCACCATCCCGAAGGCGCAGAGCGCCGCGATGATGGTGAGCAGCCAGCCGTCCACGCCCGCAGTGAGACCCCTGGGCTCCTCGTCCGCGATGAGGACGACGTGGCCGCGGTGGGTGCGCCGGGGAAGACCCACGAGAGGCGTTGCTCCGCGGACCTCGGAGGCCATCAGGATGTCCGCTCCCCACCGGATACCTCGGCGTCACGTGAGGGGTCCCTGGGCAGGGACCGGGCCGCGGCGCCGTCATCGCCGGTGACCAGGGCGGTGAAGACGCGCCCCCGCTCCTCGAAATCGGTGAACTGGTCGAAGCTGGCATAGCCGGGGGCAAGCAGGACCACGGCGCCCGGGGAAGCCAGCTCCCGCGCCCGGGCGACCGCCTCCGGGAGCGTGCCGGCGACGTGGCGTCCGGTGAAACCCCGGGCCGCCAGGGCGGCATCCAGGACCTCTGCGGTGTCGCCGATGAGCACCGCGTGCTGGACCCGGCCGACGACCTCGGTCACCAGCGCCGTCGGGTCCACCCCCTTGCTGCGCCCACCCCCGATCCAGACGATGGGGCGGTCGCCGAAGGCGCCCAGGGCACGCCGGGCCGCCTCGTCGTTGGTCGCCTTGCTGTCATCGACCCAGAGCACCCCGTCCCGCTCCATCACCGGCTCCAGCCGGTGATGCGGTGGCCGGTACTCGCGCACCGCCGCGGCGATGTCCTGGGCCGCGGTCCCCGCAACCCGGGCCATGCACACCGCGGCGAGGACATTGGCCACGTTGTGGTCGCCAAACAGCGGTATCTCCTCGACGGGCAGGATTCCCACAGCCTCTCCGGCTTCGATCGACACCACCTCGCCACCCCGTACGGTGGCTCCGTCATGGCCACGGATGTCGCTGCCGAAGGCGCGCAGCGGCGCTCGTGCAGAGCCGGCCATGTCGCGGGTGAGCGCATCATCGAAGCCGAGCACCGCCGCCTCGGTGGAGTGCTCCACCAGGCGCCGCTTCAGGCCGGCGTATGCCGCCAGGGAACCGTGGCGATCCAGGTGGTCCGGGGTGACGTTGAGCACCGCGCCGATGTGGCACCGCGGTGCGGCGATGGACTCGATCTGATACGAGGACAGTTCGAGCACCAGCCAGTCGCCGGTCCGCACAGCGTCCAACCGGTCGAGCACCGTGCTGCCGATGTTGCCGCCGAGATGCGTGGGGACGCCGGTCCTGGCCAGGACATTGGCGGTCAGCGACGAGGTGGTCGTCTTACCGTTGGTCCCGGTGATCCCGACGATACGGGCCGGGCAGCGTTCGAACACCAGCGCCAGCTCGCTGCGAATCGGTATGTGGTGGCGACGTGCCGCCTCCAGTTCAGGGGCGTCCCAGGGCACCCCGGGGCTGGGACACACGAGATCGGCACCGGCGGCCACATCATCGTCATAGCCGCCCAGCTGCACGTCGACATCGGCGCCCAACGTGGCGGCCAGGGAACGCAGAGCCTCGGTGTCGGCCCGGTCGACGACACGGACTCGGAAACCCTCGGACGAGAGGGTGCGGGCACAGGCCAGACCACTCCGTCCCAGGCCCAGGACAACAGCGGTACGCACACTCATCGGGGCTGGCCCACGACCGCCAGGAGCACCACCGCGCCGGCCCCGGCCACCGCGGCTGCGGCGAAGGCCGGAACGAGCCGCTGCTCACCGAGCCCGAGCAGCTCGAAATGGTGATGGAGGGGACTCGCGCGGAGCACATGGCGGCCGAAACGGGTGATGGCGGTCACGTTGACGATGACGCTGAGGGTCTCCGCCAGGAAGACGAGGCCGAGCAGTGGCAGCAGCCAGAGCAGCCCCAACTCGGCGGACACCACCACCAAGGCACTGCCCAGCGCCAGGGCGCCGGTGTCACCCATGAAGACCCGGGCGGGGAACCAGTTGAAGACCAGGAAAGCACAGAGTGCTCCGACCAGACCGGCCGAGATCACCACTGCGGGAACGTTGTGCTGATGGAGGCCGATCATCCCGGTGGCGGTGAAGGCGGCGATGCTGCAGGAGGCGGCGAGACCGTCGACCCCATCGGTCAGATTGACGGCGTTGCTGCAGGCGACCAGGGCCACGGCGGCCAGAACGGCCACTCCCCAGCCCAGGTTGGGACTGCCGAAGCGGGGTATCCATTGATGAGTGAGACCCACGGCGTGCACGCCGATCCCCACGAGGGCGCCGGCGAAGCACTGCAGCACCAGCTTCTGCCGGGGGTGGAGCCCCAGGGCGGCGGTGCCACGAATGTTGGCGAGGTCGTCGAGCAGGCCCACCGAGGCTCCCGCGGACAGGGCGAAGACGGCCACAAAGCCGGATCGGCTGCGATCGAAGAGGAGCCAGACCAGCACCGCGAGAGCGCAGAAGAGCAGGCCCCCCATGGTCGCTGTTCCCTCCTTGACGGCATGGCTGCCGGGGCCGTAGGCGGCCACCCGCTGCCCGGCCCGGAGCCTGGCCAGCAGGCTGATAAAGGCGGGATAGAGGGCCAGGCCGGTCGCCAGGGTAAGGGCGAACGCGCCCGCGGCGTGCCTCATCCGACCAGGCTTTCCACGACCCTCTCCAGGCCGACGGAGTGACTTCCCTTTACCAGCACGGCGACATCACGGCCGTTCCGGGACGCCGGCCTGCAACGCTCGAGGAGCTCGCCAAGGAGCATCGACGCCATGTCGGCATCGGCCGCCGTCGCGGTGCGCCCCGCCGGCATGCCGGCGTCCACGGCGGCCTGGCGCATCACGGTGGCGTACTCACCCACGGCGACCAGGTCCGTTGCCGCCGCCGCGGCGCGACGACCGGCTTCACGATGACGCCCCAGCGCCTCGTGGCCGAGCTCCAGCATGTCCCCGAGGACCGCGACGCGCCGCTGGGCACCGCTCTCGGCGAGCACCTCCAGAGCCGCCTGCAGGGACGTGGGACTGCTGTTGTAGCTGTCATCGTAGACGGCGGCCCCGCTAGCGGAGGTCACCACCCTGCCACGCTGATCAGGTACCGAGAAGGTCGCCAGGCGCTCGGCGACGTGGGCCACTCCGACACCGATCTGGCCGGCCACGGCCGCGGCGGCGCAGGCGTTGAGCACGGCGTGGACGCCAGGGACGGGGAGATGGACCTCCGCTGTTCCGTCGGGGCCACGGAGCACGAAACCTGACCCGGTCAGCCCTTTGACGTCGAGGTTGGCAGCGGAGTAGTCGGCGCCCGACCCGGGGGCCAGGCCAAACCGGATGATCCGGCAGCCGGGGCCCTCGCGCCTCAGCCGGTCCGCCATGGCGACGACCCGCTCATCGTCGGCGTTCACGACGGCGATGCCACCGGCGGTCAGCGATTCCAAGAGCTCGGCCTTGGCGGCACTGATGGCGTCGAGGGAGCCCAGCAGGCCCACATGGGCCAGGCCCACGTTGAGGACCACGGCCACGCCGGGACGGGTGAACCCGGCGAGGTCTCGGATCTCTCCGGGCGCGGACATTGCCAGCTCGGCGACGAAGACGTCGACAGGTGGCTCGAGCGCGAGCACGGAGAGCGGAATACCCGTCCACGTGTTGAGATTTCCCAGCGTTCTGCCCACGTGACGGTCTTCCTCCAGGACGTGGGCGCACATATCCTTGACGGTCGTCTTGCCGACACTCCCGGTTATGGCGACCACGGTACAGCCCAGTTCGCGGAGGCGGCGCCGGCACGCCTCGCGCAGTGCGGCGCCGGTGTCCGGCACGCGGATTCGCAGGGGTGGCTCCGAAGGGCCTGCGTAACCCGGGCCCCGTTCCGCACCGGCGTGAGACCCGGCCGGATCGCCCGGGGTGTGGGACGGGCCGGCGCAGGACATCCGAGCGAGGCCGGCGGGGTCGGCAACAGCCAGCGCCGCGCCCCGGGCGGCTGCCTCCGCCAGGTGCCGGTGACCGTCGTCCTGGCGGCCACGGAGAGCGATGAAGACGCCACCGGGCCGTACTCGCCGGGAGTCGGTGACGATGTCCCCCAGGACCTGAGTTGCGTCGCCGTCGCCCTCCAGCTCACCCCCGAAGAGGGCGGCCAGCCCCGCCGGCGTATGAGACATCACCTCGATGGTAGTCATTGCGCTCACGGCAGGATGCGCCACTGGTCGATGGCTATCTGGGCCAGATCCTTCCAGACCGGCGCGGCGAGGTAGGCGCCTTCGCGGTCCACCTTGTTCTCGCGAGGAGAGCGGAGCAGCACCAGCATGGTGAAACGCGGGTTGTCGGCGGGCAGAAAGCCTGCAAAGGACACGTCGACATCGCCCGCGTAGTGGCCGTTGGTGGGCTGGCTGGCGGTACTGGTCTTGCCGGCGATCTTATGGGCGAAGGCGGGGATCCGGGCCAGGAAACCTGAGCCACCCTTGTTGTCGACGACGCCGGTCATCATCGTGCTGAGGGTGACCGCGGTGGCCGGAGAGATCACCCGCCGGGTGGCGGGAATGAAGGGCGTCACCGCGCCACTGACGGGGTCCGTCCTCGATTCCACCGCGTGGGGCTGCACCCATACGCCGCCGTTGGCCACAGCATTGATGGCCGCCAGCAGCTGCACGGGGGTGACGGTGAGACCCTGGCCGAAGGAGTCGGTGGCGAACTCCGAATCCTGGATCCTGTTGATCGGCGGCAGCGGCTGGTTGATCTCGCCGCTGAGATCCACTCCGGTGCGCGACCCGATCCCGAACGTCGCCATGTTCTGGTAGAAGGCCGCCCCCCCCATCAGCTGCATGACCCTGATGGCGCCATTGTTGAGGGACTGCTCGAGAACCTGAGCCATGGTCACCACGCCGTGGGCCTTGTTGTCGAAGTCCTGGATGGTGAATCCTCCCACCGTCGTGGGGCCCTCGTTGATCGTCAGCCCGGGTGTGATCGCGCCCCGGTCGAGGCCGCCCGCGAAGGTCACCACCTTCATCGTCGATCCGGGCTCGTACAGCCCCGCCACCGAGAGGTCGCGGAAGCGGGCGACGCTCTCCGCCGACACGTGATTGGCGTCATAGGTGGGGAAGTCGGCCCAGGCCCGGATGGCCCCGCTCTTGGTGTCCATGATCAGCACCGATCCGGACTCCGATTGCGTCTCGGCCACACCTCTTGCGATTGACTGCTCCGCCCAATGCTGGATGCGCGAATCGAGGCCCAGCTTGAGATCCTGTCCGTTGTGGGGATCGGTACGCTTCTCCCGGCTCAGCACGATGGCATTGCCGGCGAGATCCCGGATGGTCGTCTCGCGACCATCGATGCCGCGCAGCTGCCGGTCGTAGAAGGACTCCACCCCGTAGCGGCCGTTGCCGTCGTGGTCGACGTAGCCGAGCAGGTTGGCCGCGAAGGACGACGCCGGCAGCGGGGAGCTCTCGTAGACGCGCTGCTCGGTGGGCAGGGTGCCGATCCCCGGCAGCTCGAGCCTGGCCAGCCTGTCCTTGAGGTCCTCGGAGAGTCCGTGGGTCAGGTAGACGAAGCGTGTCGAGGGAGTGCTGAGCAGCTCGACAATCCGCTGTGGGCCCAGCGAGAGCACCGGCGCCAGAGCGGCGGCGACCTCGAGACGCTGGGATTCGGGGATCAATCCCGGGTCCGCGAAGACGCTGAACTGTGGGCGATTGCTCACCAGGATCCGGCCCGTGGTGTCCAGGATCCGACCCCTGCTGGCCGGGAGGGCGACGGAGCCCTGTCGCTGCTGTGAGGCAGCTCGAGCCAGCGCGGGACCCTGGCGGACCTGGACGTCCACCAGCCGGACGCCGAGGGCGACGGCCATGGCCACGAAGGCCAGGAGGAGCCACAGCCCCCGAATGCGCAGGTCATGGGACTCACCGAGGAACCAGCCGCGTACCCGGCCCCTGCCTGGGGGAGGGTGGTTCATGCCGTCATGGGGACGGGCGTCCGTCGCGGGATGTGAAGCTGCCCCGCAGGGCGGAGATCAGGCGTCCCATCGCGCTGCCGTTGTCCGGAGTGCTCTGCCCTGTGAGCTGTCGCGGCGGCGCGATCACCGGCACCGGCGGCGAGGCGACATAGAGCCATTGGCCGGCGGGCCGCATGCCCAGGCGCTGGGCCGCCGAGACGATCCGCTCCGCTGAGCGCTGGCGGCCCAGCTCATCAGCGAGCTGATCGTTCTCCCTGCGAAGGGCGTCGCGCTCAGCTGTCAGGCCGGCGGCCTGGTATGTGGTCTGCGTCCCGTGCGCCGTTTGGGAGACATAGGCGATGCCCACGCCGGCACATACGGCAATCAGTGGGACGAGCGGCAGGGGCGTACGGGGACCGCCGCGGCGCCGGCGCTCGCGGCGTCCGCCACCGAGCTCCAGGGGCACGGCGGCGAGACCGACATCGGGAGGATGGTGGCTGGCTCCTTTGATCCAGCGCCTTCGCTCCGAGGCTCTGGGCCTGGCTGGTGACCGCCTCTTGGGCACAGGTCGTTTTCTCCGGTGGGTGGCTGACGTGATGGTGGCCCCGGTCACGCCTCACCGTCGAGCTTCTGGGCCACCCGGAGGCGCGCCGATCGCGAACGGGGATTGCCGGCGATCTCGGAGGCGTCGGCCCGTATGGCCTTGCGTGTGAGAAGAAAGAGAGAGGCCCGGTGAGCGCAGGTGCAGATGGGCTGTTGGGGCGGACAGAGACAGTTCTGTGCTGCGACGTGGAGTGAATGTCGTAGAAGGGAGTCCTCGAGGGAGTGGAACGCGATGACCCCAAGACGCCCACCGGGCCGGATTGATCGAATTGCTGCCTGCATACCAGCGCGCAGGCTCTCCAGCTCGTGATTCACCTCGATGCGGAGAGCCTGGAAGGTCTTCGTCGCTGGATGGATGCGCTTCGGCCAGTGACGGCGCGGGATCGCCCGCTCCACGCACTGCCGGAGGTCCGTGGTGGTGGCGATGGGCCGCTCCCGCCGGGCTCGTCCGATGGACGCGGCGATGGGCCGAGCAAAGGACTCCTCACCGTAGGCTCGGATGAGCTCGGCGAGCTCCTCCTCCGGCCACCTGTTGACAATGTCGGCCGCCGTGGGTGAGCCACCGCGGGGATCGAAGCGCATGTCCAGGGGGCCATCGAAGCGAAAGCTGAATCCCCGGCCGGGGTCGTCCAGCTGAAGTGAGGAGATGCCCAGGTCCAGGGTGACCGCGTCGACGGCGCTGATGCCGCGGCGCGCCAGGATGGTGTCAAGCTCGGCAAAATCACCGTGCTCGATGGCCACCGCGTCACCGAGATGGGCGAAGCGCGCCCGGCCGGCTGCCACCGCCGCGGGATCGCGATCGATGGCAACTACCCGGCCGCCGGGGAGGACACGCTCCGCGAGGGCGGCGGTGATGCCACCGGCACCGAGGGTGCCGTCGACCACCGTGTGCCCCGGCTTGGGCTGCAGGCTCTGTATTAGCGGATGTAGAAGGACCGGCCGGTGCCCCGACGCCTCAGACGTCGGGAGATCGGGCGTGGCGTCGTTGTCGGATCTCATCAACCCCGCCACGGGGGGCAGAAGAACGTCGGGGGCTACTGACACGGATGTGTAGCGGGGTCACACCGGTTGCGTGGCGGGGCCGGACGGGCCGCGCTTGTTGAGGCTGTCACCGAGCTCGGTGAACGTCGCCGGGCTGAAGGTGGACATCTCGCCGTCCCACACCGGCTCGCCGACCAGCTCGACGATGTTGCCCGAGCCCACGAAGACGACCCGGTCTCCAATCTGGGCGAAGGCCCGCTGCTCGGGGGTGAGCAGTATTCGACCCTGAGCGTCGAGCTCGACGGCGCGAGCATTGGAGTAGAGCTGACGGATGTATGCCCGCTCCTCGGCCGGGGTCTCGGAGGTCATCCGGTAACGCTCCTCGAGGGCCTTCCACTCCTCCGGAGACCGGATCACGAGACGGCCCTCGGGACCGATGGCGATGACGCAGCCCTGGGCGAGCTCCCTGCGGAACTGGGCGGGAAGGGCGACACGCCCCTTGGCGTCCACATGGTGACGGAAGAGCCCATAGAACACGCCTCAGGACCCCACAGGGCCGAGATCCGTGCGTTCCCGATCATCAGGGCGTAGGCTGGGACCATCACACAGCTGTCGTCCTCGGTCCCGATCCATTGGTTGGTCATCTTCCCCACTTTTCACCACTTTCCGCCACCTGACCCGCGGAACCGTAGCAGGTGGCGTCCATCGCGTCAATCGAACATGTGTTTGTGCCCGCGCAAAACTGCCGGACGGTCGGTTCCCGGGCACGGCCGGTGGCGCCTCACCGCCGCACGGGGCACCATGGGTGGGGGCCCGACAATGACGAAGCCTGTCCGCGCAGGGCGCGCCTGGCGGAGCTCGGCGTCCTCTACCCATGGGCGGGGAGTTCCGATAATGACGACGACTATCCGGCATTCCAGGGGGACCCGGCTCGGGTGATTGGGGGCCGTGTCGTCGGCCCTGCTTCCGCCGGTCTCGGCGGGCGGGTAGACTGGCTGGGCAAGCTGGCCAGGCGGCCGCGGGCGGCTCTGCCGTCCGAGGAAAGTCCGGGCTCCACAGAGCAGGGCGCTGGATAACGTCCAGTCGGGGCGACCCGAAGGAGAGTGCCACAGAAAAGACACAGCCGCCGCGGTGGCGGCAACGGTGAAATGGTGCGGTAAGAGCGCACCGGCGGCCGGGTGACCGGCCGGCCAGGTAAACCCCGCCCGGAGCAAGGTCGAACAGGGGTCGAGCGTGTCGGCGCTCAGGAGCGGCTCGCTTCACACCCCGGGTCAGGCCGCTGGAGGCGCCGGGCAACCGGCGTCGTAGATGGATGGCCGTCCCCCATCTCCCAGGGAGCGCGGTCCTCGGGACCGTTCAGTGGTGATGGGGACAGAACCCGGCTTACCGGCCAGCTTGCAGCTCCCGGAGGGTGCCACCGGGCCTCATCAGGCTGCGTGATCGCATCCTCGCCCATCCGAGGCGGCACTGTTCAGGAGGGCGGCGCGCCGCCGGTATTGGGAGCCTGGCGCACGCCCTGAGATACGAACGAGCCGCTACCGCTGCCCGCAGCCGCGAAGGTCCGGCCGTTGATGACGACGGGATGGGACCCGGAAATGTTGGTCCCCGCCGATCCAGCGCCACTGCTGGATCCGAGGCCGGCGACGGGCCCGCCAGATCCGATGACGGATGTGATACCGAAGCCGGTGGTTGAAGTTGAAGTTTGAGTTGGACTTGGAGTTGGCGTGGACGTCGACGAGGCCGCGGTGATGTTGTTGGTGATGCCCGCCTTGCAGGCCACACTGCTACCGCCGCCGTTGGAGGATCCGTTGCACTGGTTGATCGTCACCGGAAGGGCCGGCGACGTCGTCGAAGGCGAAACCGTGCAGTTCACGGCGATCTCACCATTGTAGGTGCCGCCCCCGGTTGCCGAACCGTTGCACTGCGTGATATCCGCATTGGTGGTGGAGGCAGGGAACGGGATGCAGAGCATCGTGCTTCCGCCACCGCCGCCCGAGCCGTTGCACTGGTTCACCGTGGCCGGCGTGGTTGTCGCGTTGCCCACGATATTGTTGGTGACGTTAGCCGTGCATTTCACCGTGCTGCCGCCCTTGTTTGCGGATCCGTTGCATTGATCTATGGAGGTGACCAGCTGCGTGGAGCTGGTGGTGGTGGGACCGCTGGTGACACAATTGCCGGGAAGAGGGCTGCAGAGGGTCGAGGTAACGCTGACGGTCGAGCTCGTGGCTCCGGTGGCCAGGTTGAGATTGTTCACGACCGTGACATCGCAGGACACCGAGGCGGCGGCAGCATTATCGATGCTGTCACACTGGGTGAAGGCTATCGCCGCGTTCACCGTGGCCGACATGGAAGCCAGCCCAGCCACCGACAACACGGTCAGCGCCGCCACCGCGATGAGGTGTCGGAAAAATTTGGGAACTGGACCGCCCCCATTGAGGGGACGGTAGCCCACCGGTGATGCCCGGTGATACGAAGTCTGTACGTAGCTCATGCTCTCTCCTGGGTTATCCAACCTCCGCCATGAGCCAATATGCACCACATGAGCGCGCCCGCCGTCAGTACCTGATGACCCGTGACATGTGTAATACGGCCGTTTCTCGGGCACCGACTCTCAGGATGCCGACATGATCGGAGGGCACGCGTCATCGGGACAAGGATGGATGGGGTGCTACTCGGGCCTCATCAGGGACCCAACAGGGCTGGCGGGATCACCGCGACGCCATGCTGTCGTCGATACGCGTAAGGCTGCTGCCGAAGGGGCACGGCCTGCGGCCCGCCACCAGGCGGGATATCGCCTATTTGCTCCGGGTCGATATGGCCCTCGTCTTGGTCAGGCGCTGGTCAACCGTCAGCAGGACGAGCTCGTAGACGATGGCGGTCGCGGCGATGAAGTGATCTGCGGGATCCCGATGGGGCAACTTCAGACCGTCACTGACCAGGGCCACCTCCTGATTGAACGGCGCGTCGTTGACCGGGAACCTGCCCATCGCGGTTACGACCCAGGAGCGAAAGTCGGTGGGAATGCTCAGCCGGCCTCGGCTGACCAACTTGCCCGTCTCCCAGATGGAGACTGGAGAGAGCCAGCGGTCAGCCGGCGCCTCGTCGATGACGCAGCGCAACCTCAAGGGAAGCCGGTCTGAGCCGGTGAGATACCACCACCAGATGTGCGTATCCAGGAGCAGGCCGCTCAGGCGAATGCCTCCCAGTCGCCCTCCGGGAGCGGAGCCAAAATGTCCCCAACCTCCTCGGCGCCCTCAGCCATGGCCCCGAAGGCGGACGCCACGGGCTGCGGCAGGTCGGGAGGCACAACCTTGGCAACGGGGACCCCTCGCCTGGTCACGAGCAGAGGCCGCTGGGTCTTACCCACTCGGTCGAGGGCGGCCAGACAGGTGGCCTTGAAGCGAGAGATGGAAATAGTGTCCATATCACGATGACCATACCATGGTCACCTACCATGGTCACCTATCCATGCTCATCGCATGGTTCGGGTTCAGCGGCCGGCTGCGGCGACTGCCTGCTTGATGGCACCGACGGCCAGCTGATCGACGCGCTCGTTGCCGGGCACGCCGCTGTGGCCACGGACATGCTCGAACCTCACCCGGCGGTCGACCAGCGGATCGATGGAGGGGAAGAGGTCCAGGTTCTTGTTGCGCTTCCAGGTTCGTCCCAGCCAGTTGATGACACCCTTGCTGTCGGTGCGAATCACGATGCGCCAACCGGTGTCGGCCCCGACGCGGGCGCGAAAGGCAAGCAGGGCCTCACGAACCGCCTTCAGCTCCTCGCGGTTGTTGGTGGTCATCGTCTCCACCCCGGTCGCCTCCTCAATCGCGCCATCGGGCCATTCGAGCCTGTAGGCCCAGGCGCCGATGCCCGGGTTGCCGGAGCAGCCCCCGTCGGTGTACGCGATCACCGTGCCGGCGGCGCTCATGGCACCAGGATCCGGTCGCAGTCGGGGCATTGGAAAACTCCCTCCCCGTGGCGCACCGCGTGAACCTCATGCATACCCAGGCCATGACGGCAGCCACCGCAGGAATCTCCCTGGAGGCGAGCCAGGGGCGGACGCACCCGGGTTGCCAGCCGCGTGTAGAGCGCCAGCGCGGCTGCGTCCACCGCCGCCGCGGTCTCCGCACGAGCACTCTCCGCCTCGGTCACGGCGTCCCGCAGCTGGGCGAGGCGGCTCGCGTTGGGCCCTGCCTCCACTTCTCGGGCCTGTTCGCGCTCCGCCACCGCCTCCCGGGCCTCCCGGGCCAGCTCCCCGGCCTCCTCGGCGACCACCATGGCGGCGAGCAGGCGCTCCTCCTCGTCCGCGGCACGCTCGCGGACCCCCTCGAGCTCGTGCTGCAGGCTGAGCAGCTCCTGGGGATTGCCGACCGAACCGTCGTAGAGCCGGCGCTCGATGGTCCTGACCCGCTGTCGCAGCTGGGACGCCCGGCCCTCGATGACTGACGCCGCCTCGTCGGCCTGCCGCTGCGCGGCCGCCGACTCCGTCGCGGCCTCACGCATGCGATCCAGCTCGGCATCGCCGGCGATGACCGCCTCCAGGGCCGCCGCCTGCGACATCAGGGAAGCCAAGTGGCTGTCAGCCGCCTGCAGCTGCTGGAGCGCCGAGACGATGCTCATCCGGGCCCTCCGTCCTCGGGCGCCGATGACGTCACCTCCCGCGCCGCGGCCGCAGTGTCCGGGGAGGCGAGCCGGCCCTGAGCGGCCCGGGGCCGGCTCGGCTGGGCCGACGCGGGGCCCCCACCGCCGCCGGCAGAACCCGACTCTTCGCGGGACAGGGCGATGAGGGCCTCTAGGCGACGGCCGGCCTCTCCGGTGTCGATGGACTCGCGGGCCATCTCCATGCCCTCGGAGAGCGTCTCGGCCCGATCGGCGGCGACCAGTGCCGCGCCGGCGTTGAGCAGGACAACGTCGCGGGGCGGTCCCGGGGCGCCGGCGAGGACCTCGTGGATGCGGCGCGCGTTGTCCTCGGCACTGCCGCCTCTCAGCGCGCTGAGGGGTGCCGGCTCGATGCCGACCGCCGCAGGATGCAGCGTGATCTCGCTGATTCCGGAGGCGCTGACCTCGTAGCAGCGGGTGGGTCCGCTGAGCCCGATCTCGTCAAGGCCCTCGGGACCGGTCACCACGAGGGCATGCCGGTGTCCGAGACGGCGCAGGACCTCGGCGAGCAGCGGGGCCACCATCGGGTCGCCGGTGCCCACCACCTGATGGCGCACCCGGGCGGGATTGGTCAGCGGACCGAGGATGTTGAAGACGGTGCGAATGCCCAGCTCGCCGCGGGCCGAGGCCGCATGCCCCATGGCCGGGTGATAGGTGCGGGCGAACATGAAACCGATCCCCGCCTCGACCACGCAACGACGGACGGACTCGGGCGGCAGAGCGATGGCCACACCCATGACCTCGAGGACGTCGGCGCTGCCGCAGCGGCTGGAGGCGGCCCGGTTGCCGTGCTTGACCACGGGACAGCCGGCGCCGGCCACCACCAGGGCGGCGGCGGTGGAGATATTGAAGGTGCCGCTGCCGTCACCCCCGGTGCCGCATGTGTCCACCGCATCGACCGGCAGCTCCACCCGAGTCGCGTGCTCACGCATGGACAGCGCCATACCATGGATCTCGTCGACCGTCTCGCCCTTCATCCGCAGGGCCACCAGCACGGCGGCGATCTGAGCCGGACCCGCACGCCCGTCCATGATGGTGTCCATCACCCCGCGGGCACCGTCCGTATCGAGGTCGCCCCCCTCCACCAGGCGCTCCAGTGCGCCACGCATCACGCCGCCGTCATCAGCCATTGGGTCCTGGGACGGTACCACCCGCCATTCCACCTCCACCGCGAGTGCAGCCCGGTCATCGTGACCTCGCCGAGGCCGGGCGCCGATGAGATGCCATCGCGGATACTCGGGCGCCGGATGACTGCCAGGTCCCTCGCGCCCTTCGATCCCGATGTGGTGGCGCCGTGGGCCCTCGGCCAGGGAAGGCGCGGCGTCCTGCTCATCCATGGCTTCGCCGGCACCCCTCCGGAGCTGCGCCGCCTCGGGATCCACCTGGCGGCTCGCGGCTTTCGCTGCCGAGCCCCCACGCTGGCCGGTCACGGCACCTCTCCCGAGGAGCTGGAGACCACCCGGTGGCGCGACTGGATCTCATCGGCGCAGGCAGCGTTGGACCTGCTCGCCTCAGAGTGCGACCAGGTGATGGTGGCGGGCCAATCCATGGGCGGCACGGTCGCCCTCCACCTCGCCGCGACGGACCTGCGCATCCGCGCCGTGGCCACGCTTGCCGCCCCCATCTGGGTGCGGGGCTGGCAGCTTCCCCTCCTGCCGGTCATCAAGCGGGTGGTCCGCTGGCACCGGCCGGGGGGCGACATCGACCTCTTCCTGCCCGAGGCGGTGGAGGAGCTCCACTCCTACGGGGTTCGCTCCACCCGGGCCATCCACGAGTTCATGCGCCTTCTCGCCCACGTACGCGACGAGCTGGCTCATGTGCGGCAGCCCGTGCTCGTCCTCCACGGTCGGCGCGACCGCACCATCGACCCCCGCAACGCCGCGGACATCTGCGGACGCCTTGTCTGCAGCGCCACAGTGGAGCGCCACATCTACGCGCGCAGCGGCCACGCACTCAGTGTCGACGTCGACCGCGAAGATGTAAACACCCGCGTAGCGGCCTGGTTTGACAAATACTCCGCACCTTGACCGTGACACGCGCATCCCACGACACACCCGTCTTGAGTTGAGCTGACCCGCCGACGCGCTCACCACACGAATTGGCTTCGACCTGCGCCATCGCACCACACGAATACCCTTTCGACCTGCACCGACCTGCGCCGTCGATGAATCCCTACGGGCGGACCATACAGGCACCCAAGCGGGACCCCCGCTAGTGCTGGGTCCCCGTCACGGCAGTGGGAACCGCAAATCCCACACCGCGCTTCTCGCGACGGGACCTGTCGGGGGACAGCAGGGCCAGGTCGAGCACCTCGCCGACATTGTCGACGGGCACGATCTTCACCTTCTCGAGGATCTCGGCATCAACCTCGTGGAGATCGCGCATGTTCTTCTGCGGCAGCACGAACGTCTTGATGCCGGCACGGTGGGCGGCCAGCAGCTTGTCCTTGACGCCGCCGATGGGCAGCACCCTTCCGCGGAGCGTCACCTCCCCCGTCATCGCCAGGTCGCGGCGCACCGGCCGGCCTGAGGCGGCGCTCACCATGGCGGTGGTGATTGTCACGCCGGCCGAAGGGCCGTCCTTGGGGATGGCACCCGCCGGGACATGGATGTGAAGACCGTGGGTGTCGAAGAAATTCTTGTTGGCGCCGTACTCAACGCCGTGAACGCGGGCCCATGACAGCGCGGCGCGCGCCGATTCCTCCATGACATCGCCGAGCTGACCGGTGAGCAGCAGGTCGGAGCGGCCCTCGATTGCGAGTGCCTCCACGGTGACGATGTCGCCACCGACCTCGCTCACGACGACGCCGGTGACCGCCCCCACCTCGTCGGTGTCCTGGGTCTCACCGTAGTCATGCCGCTGCGGGCCGAGGTACTCCTGGAGATCCTCGGGGCGGACCGTGAAGCTGGTCTCCCCGGTGGCGGCCAGCTTGCGAGGCAGCTTGCGGGCGATCTCAGCGATGGTGCGGTCGAGCTGGCGCACTCCGGCCTCCCGGGTATAGCCCCGGAGCATCGCCACCAGCGCCTCCCGGGTGATGGTCAGCTCGTCCCGCTCTAGCCCGTGCTGTTCCAGTTGCTTGGGGATGAGGTGCCGCTCGGCGATGCCAATCTTCTCCTCCTCCGTGTAGCCGTTGATCCGGATGATCTCCATCCGATCACGCAGCGGCGGGCTCACCGTCTCCACGATGTTGGCGGTGGTGATGAAGAGAACCTCGGAGAGGTCGTAGCCCACCTCCAGGTAGTGATCGCTGAACTCCCGGTTCTGCTCGGGGTCGAGAACCTCCAGCAGTGCCGACGACGGATCGCCGCGGAAGTCCATGCCCACCTTGTCGATCTCGTCCAGCATGATCACGGGGTTGCGCGTGCCCGCGGTGCGCATCGACTGAATGATCCGGCCCGGCATGGCACCGATGTAGGTGCGCCGGTGGCCGCGGATCTCCGCCTCGTCGCGGATCCCCCCAAGGGACATGCGCACGAACTTGCGGTCCAAAGCGCGGGCGATGCTCCGGCCCAGCGACGTCTTGCCGACACCCGGTGGCCCCACGAAGCAGAGGATTGGCGTCTGCAGCGCGCGCCGGGGATGGACGTCCTCGGCGGTGGGCGCCGGCCCGCTCGGTGCGTCTGACGCGGCCGGCGGAGGCGGCTTCTCCACATCGGGATCGGCCTCCGCCACCGCCTCGTCGGCGGCGACAGCCGACGCTGTGGCGGCAGCCCGTTCGGCGTCGGCCGCGGCCAGCTTGCGACGGGCCCGCTGCCGGACCGCCAGCCATTCGAGCAGGCGATCCTTGACCTTGGGCAGCCCGTAATGGTCCTCGTCGAGGATCGCCGCGGCCCGGTCGATGTCCAGATCCTCGGCGGGGGGGTCGGCCCAGGGCAGGTCGAGGAGCCAGTCCACCCAGGTCCGCACGATGCCCAGCTCTGGCGAGGCGCTGGGTATCTGCTCGAGGCGCGCCACCTCCTTGAGTGCCCGCTGCTTCACCGTCTCGGGCATGCCCGCGCTCTCCACCCGGGCGGCGAGGTCCTCCTCGTCGTCGCCCCCGCCCTCCAGCTCGGCGAGCTCCTTGCGCGTCGCCCGCAGCTGCTCGCGCAGGATGGCCTCCCGCTGCGATTTGTTGATGGTCTGCTCGACGTCCTTGTTGATCTTGGCGCCGAGCCGGGCCACCTCCACCAACTTGGCCAGGTACATCACCAGCAGGCGGAGCCGCTCCACGGGATCCGGCTGCTGGAGAAGGGTTATCCGCTCCACCAGCGGCAGTCCCGAGGCGGCTGAGGCGATGTCCGCCACCAGCGATGGCTCGGTGGCCCGGCCCATGGCCACCGCGACCTCCGGGGCCATGGGGATTCCTGAGCGAAGGTACTCCTCGAAGAGTCGCTTCACAGAGCCCACGAGGGCCTCCGGCTCAGCGCCGGCCTGCTGAGTTTCCTCCACCCTGGTCGCCGTGGCCATCCAGGCCGAGCCGGCATTCTCCAGCGTCTCCAGGCTGACCCGATACTGTCCCTCGACCAGCGCCTGGGCGTTGCCGTTCTGAAGCTTGCGGAAGGCGCCCACGTTGGCCACCACGGCCACCTCGTGGAGATCGCTCAGCTCCACGTCGTCGTTCTCAGGATTGCGCTGGACGGCGAGGATCACGCGGTTGTCGCCCTTGACCGCCTGCTCCAGCGCGGCCACCGAACGGGGCCGGCCCGCCGTCAGAGGTCCCCACATCTGATGTGGGAAGACGACGTTGTCGCGCAGCGGCACCAGGGGAAGGGTCTCGATGCCGCTGTCGCCGGCGCCATCGTCGATGACCTCGGGGGAGGGTGTGTCCGCCATCGTCACTCCAGGAACATGGGCCGCTCGGGGGAAGCCTGAGCATACCCCGGGGCCTCCTGGACCAACCCGGCCTGATCGAGGGAGAGGGAGACGGCCCAGTCTCGCTCGAACGCCCCGCCATAGTACCCGGCGGCGGCCGCATGGTCGACAAGCAGCGAGGCCTCGCGGTTCACGCCCAGGCCCGGCTCGCTCCAGTTCGCCGAGCCGAGGACCACGCGGCCGTCGGAGACCACACCCTTTGCATGCCCGGTGGTGCAGCGAACCGGGTCCATGACCCGGGTGTCGAGCGCTCGCCGGCGCAGCTCGCCGGCGTCAACCGCATCCGGAGGCGCCCCCAACAACACCCGAACGTGGGCACCACGCCGCCGGGCGCCCTCGAGGGCGGTGAGAAGCTCTCGCACCGCGGGTGCCCGGGTGTGAATGTAGGGAACGGTCACGCTGACCCGGCGCCGACCGCTGCTCATGGCCTCACCGACAAGGCTCCGCGACGCGCCGCCGCCGACGGCGAGGAGGAGCCGGCGGGAGGCGACCAGCACGCTGAGGGGTGCGACGCGGGGATGGGGTGCCCCAATTGGCGGCGGTCGGCCGGGCCCCAGGGCCGGCCGGCGCCCGACACGTTCTCCGCTCCGGCCGGGATGGTGCTCAATCCACGGAGGCGGACTCGACTCCTGCCAGGAGCGGCTGAAGTGCGACCGCGCATCAGCGCTCATCGCGGACGCCGCTGAGATGAAGACCCACCACTCCCGAGTTCCAACCGGCCCCACCTCGAGCCCGGCGGGGAGCCCGGCGCGAAGGGTGCCAGGGGCGAGGCCGGCCGATCGCCCGGTCACCGGGAGGGGGCCACGCGGCGCGTCGCGCTTGATGAGGTTTCCGCTCCCCACGGCCAGACCGTCGTCCGCGATGAGCAGCTTCCAGTGGGCCGTGGCACCGCAGTCACCGCGAAGCACCCGGCAGCGGACCGGCCCGCCATCGAGGAGCCGCGCCGTGGTCGAGTTGGCGCCGCCGTGGGCGTCCAGCAACACTCGGGTACGCGCCCCGCCGCGCGCCGCATGCGCGAAGAGGAAGGCGTAGTAGCCGCCGACCTCGTAGAGGGCGGCGTCGAGGCGTGAGGTGCGCCGGGCGAGAAATCGAGCCAGGAGCGGACCCGCGTTGTCGGGACCGAGCGCGCAGGTGACGATGGGAATTGCGGTGACCTCGTCGGCGGAGCACTGACGGTTACAGTCGGAGGGTGAAGCCTTCTCCGGGTCATTCCACGGACAATCACGCCGCCGCACTGGCGTGCCGGCGGCTGATGCGGGCCGCGGCATGACCGATCAGCCCATGGCCGCTCCTCCTCCCTCGCCGCCCAGCCAGGGCTGGGCTCCGGGACCCTCGGGACGCTCGCCGTGGGAGCCGCGAGCCCCCTCGTCGCCACTCCGATCCGCAATCGTCTTCCTGGTCGTCGGCCTGGTTGTGGGCGGGGTACTGACGGGGGCCGTGATGGGCTTCCGCTCCACCACACCGCCCGAGGCGAGCGGCGCCGCCAGCATCAATGTCGACACCTCCCCGGTGAGGACCCCGGGGGGTGACACCGTCAAGGTCGCCGCCGCCCTAAGCCCCGCCGTGGCCACCGTCATAGCCCGCGAAGCCGGGGGGAAGAACGGGCTCGGCACCGGATTTGTGATCTCCCACAACGGCGGGGTGAGCTATGTGCTGACCAACAACCATGTCGTGGCCGGCAGCAAAGACCTCCACGCCCTGCTCCCGGGCGGCAGGAATTTCACGGCCACCCTGGTTGGTACCGATGGCCTGGACGACCTTGCGGTCATCAGCGTTCCCGACGGTTCGCTTCCGGTCGCGACCTTTGGAGCATCGGGCAAGCTCCGGGTGGGCCAGCCAGTCATCGCCATCGGCAGCCCCCTCGGCAACGAGGGGTCGGTGACCCAGGGAATCATCAGCGCCCGCCACCGCACCATCAGCGCCGGCGGCGAAGGGACCACCAAGACGGAGACGCTTCAGGACGTGCTCCAGACAGATGCCTCCATAAACCGAGGCAACAGCGGCGGCCCCCTGGCCGACAGCGACGGACGGGTCATCGGCGTGAACGTGGCCGTGGCCGGTGACGGCACAAACATCGGCTTCAGCATTCCCAGCGACCTGGCCGTGAGTGTTGCCGAGCAGCTGATCAAGCGTGCCAAGGTGCAGCATCCATTCCTGGGGATCTCCTACCTGGGCAGCACCGAGGCAGTCGAGAACGGCCAGGGATTCGAGGGCCCCGGGGTGCTGGTCACCAAGGCGGCGACGGGAACGCCGGCGGCTCAGGCCGGGTTCCAGCCGAATGACATCCTGGCGGCCATCGACGGAGTCAACATCGACAACGGTGAGACCCTCGGCGGTTTGATCCAGACCAAGCATGTCGGCGACACAGTCGACTTCACAGTCCGTCGCGGCGGTAACACCATCTCGCTCAAGGCCCGCCTGGTGGAGCGGCCGGGGAACGCCACGCCCTGATGAGGGGTCGGCGGCGGCGGCGGCGGCGTCACAATCTCCGAGGGCTGCTTCCCGGCATGGTGATCCTTGCCCTCCTTCCGGTCGTGGCCACCGCCGGTGCCTGGGTGGCCAGGTCGCCCGCCCTCACCCGCGCACTCTCCATCCCGCCGACGCCCAAGCCAGAAACAACCGTTGGGCCTGTCGCGGGGGACCCCGCCCCACCACCGTCCGTCGAGGCCGCTGATGCACCGCCGTCCGCCAACGCAGGCGCCTGGCGGGCTGTCACCGCCGACCTGCAACGCATGGCCGCGTCCACCGGGCCCCATGCCATCGTCTCCATCGCCTGGCGCGAGACGGGTGGGACGGCGCCACGCCGATACTCGCTTCGCGGTGGTGATCGCGTCTTCGCCGCCAGCACCTACAAGCTGCCGCTGTTGGTGGAGACCGCCCGCAGGGTATCCGCGGGGCGGGCCTCCTGGAAGGACAGCATCTGCTTCTCAGCGGAGGATGCCGAGGACTCCAGCTTCTATGAGGACTATGAGGGTCGCTGCCCGTCCCGGCAGGTGCTTGCTGAGCGCACCGGCCGATACTCCGACAACACGGCGGCCCACATGCTCACCCGAGACCTGGGAGGCCCGGCAGCCCTCAACGCGGCGGCCCGCCGGATGGGGGCCACGGGCTCGGAATTCTTCGATCCCAACACCACCACTGCGGACGATCTGGCGAGCATCATGGAGAGCCTGGCGAGCGGGAGATCGCTGGTGCCCTCGGCACGTGGCGTGGTGAACTCCGTATTGACCCACACCGCCTTCGAACTGGGTGTACCCGCCGGCATCCCCTCATCCGCCGCCGTGGTTCACAAGGTGGGGTCCTATGACTCAACCTTCAACGACGCGGCTCTGGTGACCAGCGCCCCCGCCGGCGACTACACACTTGTGGTCCTCACCGACAACGTGCCCGGCGGTGAGCCGGCGGCCTGGTCGCTCATCAAGCGCATCTCCGCTCGCATCTGGGACTACGAGAGCAGGCGGTAGGGAGACCTGGAGGCCGCCGCCCGCGAGGACCGCCCAACTGGCTTCAGCTTCGCCCCTCACCGACCACTCCACGTCCCGCGCCCCGGAGAACGGCTGACCGGTAACGCCATGGCGGGCTGAAGAGCCGAGCCCGGCGTCGCGGCGACCGCTCGATCATCGTCAGCAGGGCCCTGGCGCCCGGGGCCGTTCGCCCGGCGGGTGCCGCTCACCACCCGACCGAGGTGAGGAGCGGGTTGCCGGCGGACGGGATCGGCGCAGGCTCCAGGCCGGCCGGCGCTCGACGAACTCGTA
This sequence comes from Candidatus Dormibacteria bacterium, assembly GCA_046263035.1. Classification (GTDB taxonomy): domain Bacteria; phylum Chloroflexota; class Dormibacteria; order Aeolococcales; family Aeolococcaceae; genus JBHELP01. Next base: position 22,259 of record JBHELP010000187.1, read on the forward strand.
GAGCGCCGCGGGACGGCCGGCGCCGCCCTGGGCGAAGGCGCCGGTGCTTCCCACCAGGCCAGAACCCTCCAGTTCGCGGCGAAAGTTGGAGGGCTCGTAGCTGTGCCCGCTGATGGCCTCGAAGACCCGGCGCGCCTGAGGCATGGTGAACCGCTCGGGCAGCAGGCCGACAGCAATGTTGGACCACCACAGCTTGCCTCGGAGTCTCTCGACACCGTCCGCCACGATGACGGCATGGTCGAAGGCCAGCGGCGGCAGCCAGTCGACGGGGAACCAGCGCGCCGCCGACTCACCGGCGCCAAGCACGGCGGCGTCGATGAGGGCGAGGTAGGCGATGGAGGGTATCCAGCCGCGCGGATCACGTGCCGGATCGGCGTAGGTCTGGAGCTGCTCCAAATAGACGGCGCCCACCGCCGTCTTCTCGGTCAGCTTGCGCTGGGCCGTCTCATCGGGACGTTCGTGGGGGCTCATGAATCCGCCTGGGAGGTTCCACATTCCCGCGTGCGGATCGTCGGAGCGCAGCACCAGCAGTACGTGCAGATGACCCTCGACAGGCGCCAGGACCACGGGGACGGCGGTCATGCCGGCCGGCGCAGCGAAGCCGGCGCTGTTGGTGGCGCTGAGGATGGTGATGGTCATCGCCGCCAAGCTAGCAGTCCGGGCAGGCGCGCGCGGCGGGCCGGCACACGGATCTGCACGAGGCGGCGGCGGCGCGGAGGTCCGAGCCGCCCCAGCGACCGGTGGCGGCCGTCCTCCCAGCCAGCCCCCGGCCAGGGACCGGTGAGCACAGTGGTCGGAGCGGCCCTCTAGGTACGATCGGAGGATGGTGGCTTGGCGCCGGTGGCTGGTGGCGGCGCTGATGCCGGCCGCCCTGCTCTCCGGGTGCGGACTCCAGCGAGGCCTGGACGGGTCGGTCGCAGGGCAAGGCGCGACGACGGCGCCGACCATCGTGGGAACGGATCTCGGGGGGCGCCACGTCGACACGACCTCGATGTCGAGCCACCCTCGGGTGATTGACTTCTGGGCCTCCTGGTGCGGGCCCTGCCGAGCCGAGCAGGGGGACCTGAACCGGCTCCATGATCGCTACGCGCCTCACGGTGTCGGCTTCCTCGGCGTCGACCTGCGTGATGACGCCGCCTCGGCGCGTGCATTTGTGGACGAATTCAGGGTGGCCTATCCCAGCGTTCCCGACGACGGGGCGCTTGCCGGCTCCTACGACGTAGCCGCCCCACCCGAGATCATCATCGTCGACGGCGGCGGTCGCATCGTCAAGCGTCTTCTGGGTACCACCGTCGGCCTCGCCGAGACACTCGACGGCCTGCTCCGATGAGCTCGGGAACCGCGGCCGTGTGGCTGCGAAGGCTGGCTCCCCTGGTGGCCATGGCGGCGGCGGTCGCCGTCGCCTTCGTCATCATCCGGCCCGGGGAGGACTCCCCGCGGACGCCCTCCCCGACCACATCGACCGCCCCGGAGGCTTTTGTGCTTCCCCGGCTCGCCGGCGGCGGTGCGATACGGCTCATCGACTTCCGCGGCAAGCCCACCGTCGTAAACTTCTTCGCCTCATGGTGCACCCCCTGCCGGGGCGAGCTGCCCGGGTTCGCCCGGGTGTCCAGTCAGTTGCAGGGGGGGGCGTCATTCATCTTCGTGAACTCCCTGGAGACGGGTGACGGCCTGGCCATGGCGCGCGAGCTGGGCATCAGCGCCATGCCGGTTGCCCGCGATGTTGGAGGCAGCCAGGGGAGTGGCCTCCACGACGCCGTGGCGCCCAGCCCCAGCATGCCCGTCACGGCCTTCTACGGTGCCGATGGTCGGCGCGTCTTTGTCAGACCGGGCGCGATGAGCGAGGAGGAGCTGCGCGCCAAGCTGCACGAGCTTTTCTCCGTCGGTCCGGGCTGAGGGCGGCGGCTGCGCCATCGCTCCTGACCAGCGGGGGCGGATGAGGGGGCCGCTGGAGGCGGCGACGTTGGCCGCGCAGTGGGTCGAGATCCCTCGGGCAGGCTGCCGGGCACCCTGTCCGGCTCCCGGTAAGGCACATCAGTGCTCGCCCGTACGCTCCCACCGGAACCGCCATTCCTCGGCGCTTAGATCGTGAAGATCCACACCGTCTGCCCGCGCCGTCCGCTCCAAATCCGCAAAGCGGCCGGCGAACACCGCGGTACGCCGGCGCAGCGCATCCTCGGCATTGACCCGAAGTCGTCGGGAGAGCGACACCACATGGAAGAGCAGATCGCCGATCGCCTCCTCAAGGATGGGCGGGGGCGGTGGTGGTGGCGGTGGATGGTCGCCCGGCACGGGGGGCGACGCGGAGGGCACCAGCTCGCCCTCGGTCA
>JBHELP010000188.1:0-9167 GCA_046263035.1 Candidatus Dormibacteria bacterium
CCATGACGTGGCACCAGTGACAGGCGCTGTAGCCAACGCTGAGCAGAACCGGACGGTCCTCTCGCCGAGCTCGCTCAAAAGCCTCCTCACCCCAGGGATACCAGTCGACTGGATTGGAGGCGTGCTGAAGGAGATACGGGCTGGTCTCGCCGGCAAGTCGATTGGCCATGGCCTGACGCTACCCCAGGCGGCCGGTGCGGCGAGGCTTTCCATACACTCCCTGCCTCATGAGTGACCCGACGCGGGGAGGCCCACATCCCCAGAGCAAGCTCGTCTCGGACGTGATGACTCGCGATGTGCTGACGGTGGGGCCCGATCAGTCGGTGGATGACGCCGTGGCCGTCATCGTCGACAATGTGATCACCAGCGTCCCGGTCGTGGACCTGGAGCACCACTGCGTCGGGATAGTCTCGGAATCCGACCTGTTGGGCAAGCCGGGAAGCGCCGTCCGAGACATCATGACCCGCGACGTGGTCACCGTCGAGGAGCGGTGCAGTCTCGATGATGCGGCTGAGGTCTTCCTCACCAGGCGGATCCGGCGCCTTCCGGTGATACGCGACGGCAGGCTGGTGGGTGTCCTGACCCGAGCAGACCTGCTACGGCACGTGAGGGAGACGCGCTGGGTATGCGAGTGGTGCGGCACCACGGAGAGCGGCGTGCGGCCCCCCAATGCCTGCCCCGTATGTGGAGGCACGACCTGGCATCTCGTAGCGGAGCGGCGCTGATGGCGGCACCGGTGACGCCGCGGGGAGGGCTCGAGGGCATCACGGCAGGCAGAAGTGCCCTCTGCGAGATCAACGGAGTCACCGGGAAGCTTCTGTACTGCGGCTATGACGTGGTGGATCTGGCCGCCCGCTCCAGCTTCGAGGAAACCGCCTACCTCCTCTGGCACGGTGAGCTGCCGCTCGAGGATGAGCTGACCGCCATGCGTGAACAGGTTGCGGCGGACCTTGATCTGGAGCCCTCGGTGTGGGCCATCGCCCAGCGCGCGCCCGATCATGCCGACCCCATGGACGTGCTGCGAACCCAGGTTTCCCTGCTGGGCATGGTTGACCCCGACACCGCCGACCGTTCCGACTGCGGGAACCGCGCCAAGGCCGCCCGGCTCGTCGCTCAGGTGGGCACGCTCGTGGCCACCAGCGAACGGATCCGGCAGCGGAGGGAGCCGCTGCCGCCGCGCCCCGGCCTCAGCCTCGCCGGGAACTTCCTCTATCAGTTGCGCGGCGAGGAAGCCACCGCTGAGGAGACGCGCATATTCGACATCTGCCTCATCCTCCACGCCGAGCATGGAATGAACGCATCCACATTCGCGGCGAGAGTGACGGCCTCCACCCTCGCCGACATGCATGCTGCAGCGTGTGCGGCCATCGCCGCGCTCAAGGGGGAGCTTCACGGGCGCGCCAACGAGCGGGTCATGGACATGCTGCGAACACTCCCCGACGTGGAATCGGTACCGAGCGCGGTGCGGGACATGTTGGCTGGGAGGAGGCGCATCATGGGATTTGGGCACCGCGTCTACCGCACCGAGGATCCCCGCGCAACCATCCTGCGTGGTTACAGCAAGGCGCTCGGCGAGCGGATGGGCGACCGGCATTGGTACGAGCTCACCAGGCGTCTGGAGACCACCGTCCTGGAGGAGAAGGGGCTCTACCCCAACGTGGACCTCTATTCCGCCTCGGTGTACACATCGCTGCAGATCCCGCAGCGGCTGTTCACAGCGATCTTCGCGGTGAGCCGGATGGCGGGATGGACCGCCAACATCATGGAGCAGCATCGGGACAATCGGCTCATCCGACCGGATTGCGACTACATAGGCCCCCCTCCGCGCCCCTATACGCCGATGGACCATAGGGTCACTCGGCCGGTCTGACCGGCCTGCCCCCTGCCCACCAGAGGAACCCGAGCGCCCCCGCAGAGGCCGTAAGGTCGACGATGAGAACCCCCAGCCACCGGCCCCAGAGATCCGTGCTCTGATACTCGGGAGCGGCTGGAAGCCGCTGGAGGTGGTGGACCCAGAGACCATCGTCGGTACCGGCATAGATGGATCGCGTGGTGCTGTCCGAGGCCAGGCTCAGGACACGGTCGGGAAGTCCCGCGCCAGCCCGGATCCAGTCATCCCCACCGTCGTTGCTTATGAGCACCGAGTAGCCATCCGTGCCCAGGTACACCGCTCCCGTCACGGGAAGGGTGAAGGCCGCTATCGAGCTGATCGTCGGCACGCCTCCTATCAGCGACCTGGGGAGTAGCAGCAGAGAGCGGCTCCAGGAACCGTCGGCCCGCCGGCGCCAGACGACCCCGTTCTCGGCGACCACGACAAGAGCTCCGGCGGGAACCGCCGGGGCAGCGATCAGCTCGGCCCCCCGTCCAAGCTCGGGTGCCCGGGGATCGACGGTGACTGCGCCGGCGGGCGAGACGTGTACCACCCGACCGGCGCTGATTCGCCACGCCGCATCCTGCTGTGACGCCTGGCAGGGCATGCCAATGGTGCAACCGGCCGACCTTGTGCCGCCAGGCGGTAGGAAGCTGTGAGGCGCCGGTTGAAAGCTCATGCCGCCATCCGTGGACCTGAGGCTGCCGGCGGGTCCCCGAACCACGATGCCGCCGCTGTGATCCAGGCCTACTCCGGTGACCGGCTGACCGCGAAAGGCCACCGGCGTCCACCAGGGCTCCGCCGCGGCGGCGGGCGGCGCCTGCGCCGCCTGGATGAGAAGGCAGAGGAGGATCAGGACCGCACCCTGAAGCCGAGGCACAGGCCGTGCTTCAGAGGCCATAGAGCCCGGGGATGACGGCGACCGTGATGGCGATGTCGGCGGCCGCATGGATGAGAACGGCGGGCCACAGAGAGCCCGTGCGCTGCACGAGCACGCCGAAAAGGACCCCGAAGCCCATGGTCACAGGGACGAAGGGGCCGATGGGGCCCGGGTATTGAATGGCCAGGTGAGCCGCACCGAACACCGCGGCCTGGGCGAGGTTGGCCGGCCACAGGGGTGCCACCCGTTCCAGGGCGCCCTGGAGGAGTCCACGAAACTGGATCTCCTGGCAAAGCGCCTGCAGGAGGCATGCCGGGGCCAACCAGCCCATGTCTCGGCCCACCGCGACGACGGCGATACCCTCGCGGCCCAGGAGGCCGGCAGGGATGGCGATGCCAATCGGCACGAAGAGAACGATCCCGATCGCGGTCACTGCGACGGCCCCGAGGCTGAAGCGGTGGAGCCGGAGGTCCGGCCTCATATCCGGGGAAACACCTGCCCAGGTCGTCCAGCCGAGTGCCCCCGTGGCGGCAAGCTGGGCCACGGACGCCCAGAAGAGCTGTGCCGGTCCCGAGATCCCGGCGCCGAACATGGCCACGAGGATGCGCGGCGTTCCCGAAAAGACGGAGAAGGCGATCGTCACCGTCGCCATGGCCAGCAGCACCGGCCGCGCCGGAGCCAGCCGCCGGCTGACCAGGGAAGCCCCCCCCAGGACCGTCCCCACCAAGGAAAGGCGAAGGACGTGCGGGTCGAGCCCGTTGGGATCGCTGAAGGTCTCCGGCAGGAGCAGGGCAATGGCCAGCGCCGACGACATCGCCAGCAGGGCGATGGCGGCACCCCACCAGGGAGCATCCCTTTGGACCATCGTCTCCACGGCCCCATGTTCCCAGGCGGCCGCCCGCGGCGACAATGGGCGGATGTCCCGATTCCGGCGTGCCTCGCTGCGAGGCCAGCCTTCGTATGCCCCCGGTGAGCAGCCGGCGGACGGCGCGGGATGGCTGAAGCTGAACACAAACGAGGCCCCGCTGGGGCCCTCGCCGCGCGTGGCTCCCGCCGTGACCGCCGCGGCCGCCGACCTGCGCCGCTATCCGGATTCCCGCGGCGAGCCGCTGCGCTCCGCCCTTGCCGCCCACCACCAGGTCGAAGCGGACCAGATCCTGGTCGGAAACGGCGCCGACGACGTGCTCGACTGCTGCTTCCGTGCCTTCTGTGATCCCGCGGGGCGGGTGGTCCAACCGGCGCCCAGCTACTCCCTTCTGCCCATCCTCACCCGCCAGCACGGGGGGGTGCCGGTGAACCTCCCGCTGGACGAGCAGGCGAGCCTTCCCGTGTCCCTGGGGACCATCCCCGGAGTCCTGCGCATCGCGGTCAACCCCAATGCCCCCACCGGGGTCTGGTTGCCACCGGAGGCGATGGAGAGCCTGTTCGCCCACTGCGAGGGCGTTGTTGTGATCGACGAGGCCTACTGTGATTTCGCCCCGGCATCGTGTGTGCCGCTACTCGACCGGCATGAGAGCTGGCTGGTGGTCCGGACCTTCTCCAAGAGTCATGCCCTTGCCGGCCTGCGCGTGGGTTATGCCGTGGGCGCACGCGCGCTGATCGCCGATCTCTACGCGGTCAAGGCGTCATACCCCGTCGGGCGCTGCGCGATAGCCGGCGCCACGGCGGCCCTGCAGGATGACGGCCATCATCGGCGACTGGTGGATGCCGTGGCCGCCGAGCGCCGCCGCATCACCGATGTTCTCGGCGAGATGGGGTGGCGGGTGTTGCCCTCGGAGGCAAACTTCGTGTTCGCTCGACCGCCCGGGGGCAGGGCCGTCGAGGTGATCGAGCACCTTCGGGATCAACTCATCCTCGTCAGGCACTTTGGCGACGACCCGCGGTTCGGGGATTGGGTTCGGATCACCATCGGCACCGGACCCGATATGGACCGCCTGGTGGGGGCACTCCGGGGGCAATGAGCCACCGCTGATCGTAGGTACACTGAGGCGCGTGCAGGACCCGGCGGCGATGGACGGCGCCGGCGCCCCGCGGGGACGGGCCGGCGGATTCAGGGACTGGCTCCCGGGTGCCGCAGAACGTCGACGATTGGTGGTCGACGCCTGCCTTCAGGCGTTTCACTCCTGGGGCTACGGGATGGTGGCCACGCCGATGGTCGAACCTCTGGACACGATCGCCGCCGGCGTCGGGGGTGAGCGTCAGAATCAGCTCTTCCGATTCATGGATGCCGACGGATCCCTGCTCGCCATGGTGGGTGAGCGCACCGTCAGCGTGGCCAGGGTCGTTGCCACGCAACTTCGCGACGCCTCGCTTCCGCTGCGGCTGTGCTATGCGGGCCCGGTTGTGAGAAATCAACCGCTGCTGGGAGGCCGCCGCCGCGAAACCCAGCAGGCGGGCTGCGAGCTCATAGGCCGGAACGATCTCGATGCCGATGCAGAATGTATCGCGCTGGCCGCGCGGTCGCTTGCCGCGGCCGGCCTCCAGGACGTCCAGATCGACGTCGGCCACGCGGATTTCTTCCCCGCTCTTCTGGAGGGCTCCGGCCTCGCGCCGGATGCCCAGCAGCGGGTTCTGACCGCTCTGTCGGAAAGAGACCTCGTCGCCGTCGAGAGAATTCTGGAAGACACACCGCTGAGGTCGGCGGAGAGAAGTCTGTTGCTGGGCTTCCCGGCCCTGCGCGGAGGGCGGGAGCTGCTCAATGCGGCCGCCGGCGGCCTGCAAGCAGCGCGTTCACTCCAGGTTCTCGAGCAGCTCGACAGGCTGTGGACGCTGCTGGAAGCGCACGGGGTCATCGACAGCGTGGCGCTGGACCTGGGGGCCGTCCCGGACTGGGACTACTACACCGGCCCCACCTTCGAGCTCTTCAGCGGCGGTCTCGGCTTCCCGCTTGGATCCGGAGGGCGCTACGACACGCTGCTTCGACGTTTCGGTGTTGATCTACCCGCCACGGGCTTCGTGCTCCAGATCGACCGATGCCATGACGCCGTGGAGAGGGCCGTCCCCAGCGCCGTCGCGGCGCCGCCACTCCGCATCGGCTACGCCAACGGTCAGGCCGCCGGGGCTTTCGCCGCCGCCCGCCGGCTCCGCGACGCCGGTGTCGCGGCGACCTGCGACGTCCTCGCGGACGAGTCCTCCGGGGGGCCGGATCTCACCCTCCTCATCGGCGACGGTGGTGTTCAGTGGCTGGAGGGCGGCGGGTGGAGGTCGGGCACCATGGACGAGGCCTTACGGGTCCTCGGTGGAGGCCCCTGATGGAGGGTCTGAGAATCGCGCTGCCCGGGGGAGCGCTGCTCTCGGGCGCCTGCGAGCTGCTCACCGAGGCGGGGATCACCGACATCGATGCTTCGGCGTTCGACGAGCGGCTGCTGGTGCATCGCGACGCGCTTCACCTGGTCAAGGTCCGCCCGACCGATGTGCCCGTGTATGTGGAGATGGGTGCCTGCGACTGCGGCATCGTCGGCAAGGACATCCTCTGGGAGATTGATCACAGCAGCTACGAGCTCATCGACCTTCGCTTCGGCGGATGCCGCCTGGTGCTTGCCGCTCCGGAGGGATCCGCCATGGCCCGCGGCGAGGTGGTCCATCACCTCCGCATCGCCACCAAGTACCCGCGCGCCTCGCGGCGATTCTTCGACGGCAAGGGTATGACAGTGGAGCTCCTGAAGCTTCACGGGTCCATCGAATTGGCTCCTGCCACGGGGCTGGTCGACGCCGTCATCGACCTCACCATGACCGGGCGCACCCTGCTGGCCAACCAGCTCGTCGAGGTGGCCGAGGCGGGTACCTCGACGGCCCGGCTCATCGTCAATCAGGCCTCGCTGAAGACCCGCTCGACCCTGGTGAACGGCGTTGCAACAGCGCTGCGCGAGGCGGTCGAGTCGGCGGCCTCTGGGGGCCGGCCGCTGTGAGCGCCGGACTGAGGCGCGTCGGCGCGAGGGAATGGCGCAGCGCCGTGGGGAGGCGGCGACGGTTCGAGATTCCGGTGCTCGAGGGATCAGCCGGGGAGCGGCTACGGGGTCTCTTCGGCGCGGAGGCCACTCCCGAGGCAGCCGTGGCCACCATCGTGGCGGACGTGAGGGACCGCGGCGACGCGGCCCTCGAGGAGTGGACCCGCCGCATTGACGGAGTGTCCATCACGACCGTACGGGCTTCTCAGGACTCGATGGCAGAGGCATGGGAGCAGACCCCCCCGGAGGTGCAGCAGGCGCTGAGGGAGGCGGCCAGGCGCGTGCGCGGCTTCCATGAGGACCAGGTGGACCACCGCCGGCCCGGTTCCGCCGGTATCCATCTGCGCAGCACCCCGCTGCGGCGGGTCGGTGCCTACGTGCCGGGAGGTACTGCGGCATATCCGAGCACGGTGCTGCACACCACCATCCCCGCCCAGGTGGCCGGCGTGGACTCCATCGTGGTCGCCAGCCCGCCGACCCCCGAGGGCATGGTGCATCGGGACGTGCTCGCAGCGGCACACCTGCTCGGCCTCGAGGAGGTACTGGCAATGGGGGGTGCACAGGCCGTCGCGGCGCTGGCCCACGGAACCGAGTCGATCGAACCGGTCGACAAGATCGTCGGCCCGGGGAACCTCTTCGTGACCCTGGCCAAGCGTGCGGTGTTCGGCGCCGTGGGCATCGATGGGATGGCGGGGCCGAGCGAGGTCGTCGTGGTGGCCAGCAAGGGCGCCAACAGTCTGTGGATCGCTCATGACCTGGTATCCCAGCTCGAGCACGACCCCCTTGCCTGGGCGGTGTGCATCACCGATTCAGAAAGCCTGGCAGCCCTGGTGGAGGGGCATTTCACAACCATCGCCGAGCGGGCGGTCCGCGCCGGGATCATTGACGCCGCCGCCGGAAGGCACGGCTTCATCGTCGTCTGTGACGGCATGGAGGAGGCGCTGGCATTGTGCGATGACTTCGCCCCCGAGCATCTCGAACTCCATGGTGACGCCGCGGAGGCCCTCTGCGAACGGGTTCGCTGCGCCGGCGCCATCTTCGTCGGCGGGATGGCGCCCGTGCCCATGGGCGACTACCTGGCCGGCCCCAATCACACCCTGCCCACCGGCGGAGCCGCCCGATTCGCCGGCCCGCTCACCGTCATGGACTTCGTGCGCTGGTCGAGCGTGACGCGGCTGACGGCATCAGCGCTGGCTCGATTGGGACCGATCGCCTGCACCCTCGCCGAGGCTGAGGGCCTGCACGGCCACACGGACTCCATCCGCGCACGCCTACACCCCGCCACGCCAGACTCCGCCGATGAGTGAGGAGGCGGCGGTGCGGCGGGCCCATCGTGAGAGGGAGACTCGCGAGACCCAGATCGAGGTGGATGTCCTCATCGACGGTGACGGGAACGCGGACATACAGCTGCCGCTTCCCTTTTTCGGCCACATGCTCGAGGCCTTCGCGAAGTACAGCGGCATGGATCTCATGCTCCGGGGAACCGGGGACGTGGCGGTGGACCCCCATCACCTTGTGGAGGACACCGGCCTCACCCTCGGCGCGGCGATGTCCGAGGCGCTGGGGGACCGCTCCGGTCTCCGCCGCTTCGGAGATGCCCACGCCCCCCTCGATGAATCCCTGGTCCGCTGCGCCCTCGACTACGGCAAGCGGCCCCACCTCGAGTACCACATGCCACAGCTGGCCGGCCGGATCAATGACTTCGATGTGAGCGTGCTGGAGGAGTTCGTCCGGGGACTCGTCCAGGCGGCCGGGATCTCCATGCACCTCGATTGCCTGCGTGGCGGCAATATCCACCACATCGCCGAAGCCGCCTTCAAGGCCATGGGCCTGGCCAGCCGCAGCGCGCTCACCGTCATCGGCGGAGGGATTCCGTCGACCAAGGGCTCTCTGTGACGGCTCTCATCGGGGTGTGCGACTACGGGGTGGGAAACCTCAGAAGCGTGGAGCGGGCTCTCACGGCGGCAGGCGCCCGCGTGGCCGTCACTGCTTCGGCCGGGGTCCTCGCCGAGACGGACGGCCTCGTCCTTCCGGGTGTCGGGGCCTTCGGCACCGCGGCGGATTCCCTCGAGGACCACGGGCTGAGCCGTGTGATCCTCGACTACGCCGGCTCGGGCCGCCCGTTGCTGGGCATATGCCTTGGCTTTCAACTGCTCTTTCAGGCCAGCGAGGAGAGCGGCGGCCGCGGCGGTCTCGGCCTCCTCGAGGGCACGGTGACGCGCCTGGGCGAGGCTGCCGGCAAGGTGCCGCACATGGGATGGAACCAGCTTCGACAGACGCGCCGGTCGCCGCTCACGGCGGGCATTGCCGACGGCACGCATGTGTACTTCGTTCATTCATATGCCGCTCGGGCGGCCACGCCGGACATCATGGCGACCTGCGACTACGGTGGCTCCATCGCGGCGATCTGCGCTCATGACAACGTAATGGGAACGCAGTTCCATCCGGAGAAGAGCGGCCACGACGGGAT
>JBHELP010000189.1:0-3466 GCA_046263035.1 Candidatus Dormibacteria bacterium
GTGATCGTGAAGCTGGGGGTCGGGCGCGCCGCCGCGCTTCAGCTGCTCCCCGGTCAGCCGGGCCGTGTGGTGGCGGAAGCGGGCTACCACCAGTCCCTCGGCCAGCTCGTGCCGGATCTCCCCGTCAAGCCGGCGCCGCACCACCGGCGCGTGATCCTCGAGGTGGGCCAGCGCGACCTCCACGGCCAGCGTCTGCGCCACCTCGATGTCCGTCCGGACGGATTCGGGAGCGTCCGCCCAGATCACCGACACCGACTTCGGCGCCGAGAAGGTGATGTTGATGCCGGCGACGTGGTCACCGGTCGACCCGCGGCGGACCAGGGCCTCGCCGGTGGTGGGGTCCGTCCCCTCCCATACGCTCAGCAGGTCTTCGCGATCCACCCGGCCCAGCCCCACCTTGCACGTCAAACCGAGCGCCGCGGCACCGCGACCGTGCCACCGGCCCGGCGCCGCGAGAGGCGTTCCCTCGCGCCCGAGGTAGTAGTCGCCGGGGCGCCGGTCGCGGTCGCCGCCCAGGAGGTAGTCGGCGTAACCGTTCACTGCTAGGGCGCCGATCTTGTGCTGGGTCATCATGCCCGCGCGTCCACTGCCGGCCAGGGGGCGCCGGCCTCGGCCCCGCGCGCGCCAACGTTCGCATCGGCGTCCCTGGCGCTCGCCCTGCCGCGCCGGGACGACGCCACGAGCTGTGCACAACTCGGAGTCGCAGCGCCAGGATCACTCCACCAGACCGTACGCACAGCGGTGCTCATGTGGCATCACGCTACCGGGCTGGCGATAACAGAACGCCAACAGTTTCCGATGGCGACTTCCACCCGCAGAGCGGTCAATCGGCCTCGGGCCCAACCTCCAGCCGGTGGAAACCTCGGCCTTGTGCGACCACCGAGACGTTCGAATGGCCCTTGGCGAGCCAGCGCATGAAGCGCCACAGAGCCTGGTACGAGCCGGTGCCTCGCTCCACGTAGACGGGACGTGGATGGGCGAGCAGCAGCTTGACGGCAACCTCGTGGGGATACCGCCGCCCGGTGGACTCGTGGACAACGAAGCCGGCATCGACCTGCAGGTCGCCGACTGTCCTCATCATCAGGTTCCGCAGTCGGGTGATAAGGCTCACGCTGCCGTGCCGCTTGTCGTGGGTGATGGCTCCGGGATGGTGGTCAGCGATACGATTCTGCAGCCGGAGGTCTATGCCGACCCCGGTGCCGTAGACGACCGTGACAGCGTCCCGATGGACCCTGGCCAGGGCCCGGAGGACCTCCTCGGCGGTCGGCACGTCGTCAGGCGAGTACTCCATGTTCCAGTCGACCACGGCGAGGACCGGGCTATGGAAGAGGTGGGATGTCGGACGGGCGACGGCCGACGTTCCGGAGCCCTGGCCGCGGGAGGTGTCGTCCCGGGCGGTCAGCCAGCGGATCGCCTGCCGGGGTGATCGCGTCCCGAAGGCGTCGAGCCCGCAGGCGCTCACGATCGCCACCACCTCCTCGAGCTCCCGAGGGTTGTCCTCCAGGACCAGCGCCTCAGGCCGGCGCATCCAACCCGGCCTCGGTGGGGACCTGCATCGCTATGCCTCGCGTGAGTTGTGCCGCCGCAAACTGTAAGCGTAATGTTATCGGACGCGGGTATTGGTTGGTACAACAGGCTGATGCGTCACGTGGCTGCAGCCGCGGATTGGATGAACGAGTACGCGACCCCCGGCCTCAGGAGGCGCGCCGGACCGACGTGGCGCCGCTGGGACGTGAGATCGGCATCGACGAAGAAGGCGTCCCGCTTCGCGAGTTGGAGCAGATCGAGGAGGGGTTGCCGCGTGCTGATGGCCACCGGCTTCAGGGCGCTGAGCCTCGCTCAGTGGGATGATTCAACCATGGCTCCCGCCGATCTCCTCGACCGCATCTCCGTCGACCCCCGCATTTGTGGAGGGAAGCCATGCATCCGGGGCCATCGCATCTGGGTGTCGCTGATACTCGGGCTTCTGGCTAACGGCATCAGCGTCGAGGAGATCCTCCAAGTCTATCCCGGCCTAGAGGATTCGGATGTGAGAGCTGCGGTCGCTTACGGTGCACGCCTGGCTGGGGGACGGTTTATTGACGTCGTCTGATGGTCAGGGCTGACCAGTACCGCAGCAGAGCCTCATGGGAGGGTTTCACCCGGACCCGGGCCGAGGATACCCGGAGCGCTGGTGGGCATCCCTGGTGGTATCAGACCAGCCGGAAGCCCCGGTCCCATGACCGGCATTTGTACAACCAGTTGCTGTGTGACTTTTGCGTAGGTCCGGCCAAGGTGGTTCTCAATGATCTTCACGCCGGGACCTTGGAGCGTGTGCATCGTGGCATGGTGAACGCTTAACACCGCATCCTGCAGCGCCGCGTCGTTCTCGAGATTCTCGATCCTCACTCCCTGGGCGCGGGCCTGTTCACGGTCTATGCCAAGCGAGTGGGAACGATGGATTTCGTAGTTGCCGAAGTATCCGGCTACCTCGCCGGCCTTCGCCGCCCCATCGCTTTCCCCACCGAACATGTAACGCTCCAACCATTCCCTCACCAGGCGCAACGCGAGTTCCTCAGCCGCCTCGCACTGCTGAATGAGCGCCGGTCCGTACTGCTGCAGGATTGGGATCCATGCACCGAGAAGTGACGGATCCTTACATTCCTCCTTTGCCTGCTCAAACTGGCGCAGAATAGCCCTCGCGGGCGCTGTCCATGCTCCTGCCACCATCTGAGGATCGATGGGGCCGAGTTGCGAGTGCTTTCCCATGACGATCACGTCGCCGGCCAGCGCCCACATGGTCGCCGCCGACATGGCGGCTAACGGGACGAACACGCGGATGTGGGAGAACTTGGTCCGCAGATAGCGCACCAGGCTGGCGGCGGCTTCCGGACTGCCACCGGGGCTGTGCAGGAGAATGTCGAGATTGGGTCCGACGAGATCCTTGGAAACCTCCATCATTCCCTGCATGTCTTCGAGGGTTATCGAGGCTGTGGGGCCACCCTTTCCGAACCAGTCTGTGTAATAGAGGATCGTCGGCCGGCCCGTGAGGGTGGAGAGTTGTCCCAGGTACTTTTGCCGGACGCGGTCATGATTAGGGAGGCCATTCGGGAGCCGGTTAGCCGGATCCTGCAACTCGATGAGGATCTCGCTCCAGCTGGGCATCGTCAGCCAGCGTTGCCGCCCGTGGCGTTCCTCACCTGGCTTGGCTGCACGTTGACCATCACCGTGGTATATGCGCTCAGCCGACCGTAGACCTCCATTACCTCGGCGACGCCGGGGAGGGATCGCGCCCGTTCCACCAACTCGCGCTGAGTAGCCTGGCCCTCGTGCTGTAGCTCGGTCGCCTTGTTCTCGTGATCTGCGTTCTGGTCCAAGATCCCCCGATCTTCGCACACGGTCCTCCGCCCGTCGAGGTCAAGGCGCCGTGTCGGATGCGCCATCCACGCCCAGCTCCGCGAAAAGCTGGGCGTCTAGCAGCCCGTCC
>JBHELP010000190.1:0-4624 GCA_046263035.1 Candidatus Dormibacteria bacterium
CTCCGAGGTGCATCATGATTCCCGACTTGTCGTCGGCTGCCCCCCGGCCGAACAGGCGCTGGTCGACCTGCCGGGGCTCGAAGGCATCGGCCCATGCACCGGCCGGCTGCACGTCGTAATGGGCGTACAGCAACACGGTGGGCGTGCCGACCGGCGCCCCGGCACAGGGATGGTTTGCATACACCAGCGGTGCGGCATCCCCATGGTCGCCGGTGATGGGGAGAAAGCGAACGTCATTGATCCCGGAACCCTGCAGCAGGGAGGCAACGGCCTCGCCCGCCCGGAGAACCTCCGCCGGCGAACTACCCGCCTGGCTGACCGAGGGAATCTCGACGAGCCCGATGAGGTCCTTGACCAGCTCCGGCATCAACGCCCTGACCTTGGCAGGCAGGTCGACCGCCACCTGCCTGGCATTTGCCGCCATGAACCTTCACCTCCCCGTGCACAAAATCATTTGGGTGTGGCTCTTCTGGAGGGAGCTACGCTGCCCGTGGGATGACCCCGTTGACATAGCGCGATCCATGGACTCGCGAGCACTCCTGATCCAGGTGAAACCTCCAGTACGCCTCGAAGTCTCCGTTGCTGCGTAAGGATCTCAGCTTCAGGACGGCCTCCGCTCCCTGAAGCCCCCAGCGGGCTCCGGTGAGGTCCATACGTAATGCCGAGGACGCGCTTATGCCGAGGGGGACGGCGATCCCCTTTTCCCAGGCGGTGACCGGTTTGGTGCGCTCGGCATAATCGCAGTCCTTCGCCCAGGCTCCTCTCAAGGGTTCACCGAGAGAAGGAGTGGAGCATGGACACACGCAGGCAGCCGCAGGTCACGGGACCACTGGCGTTCTACGCCGACGGCTTCGGCGGGGCACTCGCCGAGAAGGGCTACGCGCCGGGATCGGCCCGCAACCAACGGCTTGTCGTGGCGCATTTGAGCCGCTGGCTCGGAGAGCACGGGCTTGATGCTGCCGATCTCACCGAGGACGCTGTGCAGCGCTTCCTGGTCGACTGGCGTCAGGCCGGGTACCGCAGTCGGTTGTCCCCGGCCAGCGTGTCGCAGATCCTGAGCTACCTGCGCGGGATTGGGGTGACTCCTCCCGCCGTTGCCGTCGAACCGGGCACTCCCCTCGATGTGTTGATGCAGCGCTACGCCTGCTACCTCACCTGTGAGCGAGGGCTGGCCGCGCAAAGCGTGGCGCAGTACGTGCGGGCCGCCAGGAGCTTCTTCGTTCAGTGCCGCGGCGACGGCGACATTGACCTGGCTGGCCTGAGCCCTGCCGAGGTCACCCGCTTCGTGCTCTCGGTGTGTCAGGGAGCCAGCGTCGCCCAGGTTCAACGCAGCACCTCAAGGGTGCGGTCGCTGCTTCGCTTTCTCTACCTCGAGGCCTTGACGGACCTGCCGCTTGCTCCCGCTGTGCCCAGGGCCGCCAGCCGCGTGCCGTCGCTGCCGAAGGCGATCGACGCATCAGACGTTGCTCGGCTGCTGGGCAGCTGTGACCGCCAAAGCGCCGTAGGCTGCCGGGACTTCGCCGTGCTCAGCGTGCTGGCACGCCTGGGCATACGGGCCAGCGAACTGGCCAGCCTCAGGCTCTGCGACCTCGACTGGCGCAACGGCGAGATGGCCATCCATGGCAAGGGAGGCCGCATAGCCAAGCTCCCCATCCCCGTCGACATCGGCGAGGCGATCGTTGCCTGGCTGCGGCAGGGACGGCCAGCAGGGGCAGGCCCGTTCGTCTTCACCACGCTGAGGGCTCCGTTGGGGGGCCTCAGCAACGCCGGCATCTCCCAGATCGTGGCCAGAGCCTGCCAGCGGGCGGGACTTGCGCCCATGCATGCCCATCGCCTCCGGCACACTGCCGCCACCGGCATCCTACGGGAGGGCGGCAGCCTTGTTGAGGTCGCCCAGATCCTTCGGCACCAAAGCCAGGCCACCAGCTCCCTCTATGCCAAGGTCGACCGGGCTGCCCTCTCGGTGCTGGCACAGCCCTGGCCCGGAGCTGGCCGATGAGCGACCTCGACCAGTCTCTTGAGCAGTACCTCACGGTTCGGCGGGCGCTCGGCTTCAAGCTCGAGAGTCAGGGCCGCCTGCTGGCCGCCTTCGTGAGCTTTGCCGATGCGGCCGGGGCGGCCACCGTCACCACCGAGCTGGCCCTTGCCTGGGCCATGTTGCCAAAAGACGCGAGCCGGGGGTGGCGGGCGAGAAGGCTCCGCCTCGTTCGAAGCTTTGCCCTCTACCTCCAGGCTTTCGATCCCGCAACCGAGGTCCCGCCGGCCGGCCTGCTGGTGGGCCGCAACCCCCGTCCGGCTCCTTACCTGTATGCCGACGAGGAGGTCGCCTCCCTACTGAGCGCAGCGCGGGCGCTGTCCCCACCGCTGAAGGCCGCCACCTTCGAGACGCTGATCGGGTTGCTCGCCGTTACGGGGCTACGCTTGGGCGAAGCGATCAACCTGGATCGCAGCGACATCGACTGGGCCGAGGGCCAGCTCACGGTGCGCCAGGGCAAGCTTGGGGCATCCCGGATCGTTGCCCTGCACCCCAGCACCCTGGAGGCGCTGCGGACCTACGCAGGGGTCAGGGACCACTACCATCCCCATCCGGGCACCCGGAGTTTCTTCGTCTCGGCCCGGGGCACGACGCTTGCCCGATCCAGCATCTACCCGACGTTCCACGACCTACTGTCCCAGGCAGGGGTGCACAACCCGTCGGGGCACCGACCACGCCTACATGACTTCAGGCACGCTTTTGCTGTCAAGACCCTGGTCACCTGGATGCATGACGGTACGGACGTGGGTGCCCGCATGCCGCTGCTGTCCACGTTCCTTGGCCATGCCAACCCCGCGGCAACGTTCTGGTACCTCTCCGCGTCCCCCGAACTCCTCGGCTTGGCCGCCGAGGCGCTGGATCGCAGCCGTGGAGGCCGGCCATGAGCGCGCTCGCCCCGACGCTGCAGGCCTACTTCACCGAACGGCTTTTGAACCAGCAGCAGGCCAGCCCCCACACCGTGGCCGGGTACCGGGACACCTTCCGCCTCTTGTTGGCCTACGCCGAGCAACGAAGCGGCAAGACGCCCTCCGAGCTTGGCTTCGAGGATCTCGACGCCGAGGCGATCGGGGCCTTCCTTGACCATCTCGAGGTCGACCGAGGCAACAGCGTGCGGACTCGCAACGGGCGGCTCGCCGCCGTCCACTCGCTGTTCCGGTTCGCCGCGCTGCGTCATCCCGAGCACGCCGGACTGATCGCCCGGGTGCTTGCGATCCCCACCAAACGCTTCGACCGCAGCGACGTGGCCTACCTCACCCAAGGGGAAGCCGAGGCGCTGCTCGGGGCTGTCGACTGCACCCGGTGGATTGGCCGCCGGGACCACGCCCTCCTCGCTCTTGCCCTCCAGAGCGGCCTGCGAGTGTCCGAGCTCACCGGGCTTTGCTGCCAAGACGTCCAGCTCGGCCGTGGCGCCCATGTCCGCTGCACGGGCAAGGGTAGGAAGGCCCGATGCACCCCGCTGACGCCCGAGATGGTCACGATCATTGGCGAATGGCTGCATGAACGAAGGGGCCTGCCCGGCGATGTGCTGTTCCCCACCAGCCGGGGGAGGGCTCTCAGCCGGGACGCTGTCTCGTTGCTTCTGAACAAGTATGTGAACATCGCAACGATCTCTTGCCCAACGCTTAGCTCCAAGTCGGTGACACCACACGTGCTCCGCCACTCGGCCGCCATGTCCCTGTTACACGCGGGCGTCGACGCTACCGTCATTGCCCTTTGGCTTGGTCACGAGAACACCCGTACGACTGAAATCTACATCCACGCAGATCTCAGCCTCAAGGAACGGGCTCTGGCTCGCACGGCACCACCCGGCACCGCCCCAGGTCGTTACCGCGCCCCGGACACCCTCCTGGCCTTCCTCGAGAACTTGTAACTCGTTATGCCGAGCACTTCAGCCCGGTCACCGCCCGGGAGAGGGGGATCGCCGTCCCCCTCGGCATAAGCGCGTCCTCGGCATTACGTATGTTATGGGGATATCGGAACAACATCCGGTCCTTGACCAGGTGCCGGCAGGCCCCTTCGATCACCCCGGTGGCGATCGGCCAGCCCTCCTGGAGGGCCTTCGGGTAGTCAAGGTAGGCGGATTTGTTGCTGAGATAGGTGGCACAGGCGTCGACGCCCTTGCGGCGGTCGGGCTCCAGGCCGGCCCTGGTGGCTCTCCGGCGGACGGTCCCCGCCACGGCTGTGGCCTTGCCGGCCAGGACGCCCAGGGCCGCCTTGCGCACCCATGCCTCGGCCGCGGGGTCGCCCTCCTGGTGGAAGCACCAGGTGGCTTTCCACAGGTACTCCAGCACGTGGACGAAGTCCACGATGATATGGACGCTTACCCCTCGTGCCTTGGCCTGCTTGGTGATCGCGGCGATCTGTTGGTGGTTGCCGTCCACCAGGCCCACCCAGGTGCGCTGGTGGGTGGGGTCCCGGCGCTTTAGCCTCGTCGAAGATCTTGGTCACCACGGCGGCGGCGTCCTCGACCACGCTGGCGATGAGCCACTTGCCCTTGGCCTTCGGACCGGGGGTGACGGCGTGGGAGCGGTCCCCTTTCTCCGGCAGGATGTCTGCCGGGCACCTCGCCGAAGGCGTGGCGTCATAGAC
>JBHELP010000191.1:0-3247 GCA_046263035.1 Candidatus Dormibacteria bacterium
CACCTCGCCCACCACAATCCAATGGTCGCCACGGCGGATGCTGTCGGCAACCCGGCAGTCCACGAATCCCAGGCCGTCGACGATGAGAGGTGAACCCGTTGCTCCCGACGCGTCCGCACGCCGGCAAAGCGATCGTCGACGCGCGCCGTGAAGCGCTCGGCAATCGCCTGCTGATCCATGCCGAGGATGTTGACGGCAAATGCACGCTCCTGAGGATCTGACGACCGGTCACCGAGGTCGCTTGCGCACAGAAGAGGACCAGCGGCGGCTCGAGCGAGAGGGACGTGAAGGAGTTGACGGTCATTCCCACCGCCCGGTCTTCGATCCGTGCGGTCACGACGGCGACGCCCGTCAGGAAATGGCCGAGCACGCGGCGGAGATGCCCGCGGTCCACGAAGCCCGCCCGCTGGACCGATTCGCTCACCACCTCCTCCTTTCGCGTGCTCCGGCCTGCTGGCCTCTACAGCAAGCTCGATCGCGAGCGGCATGCCGTCCAGCCTCCGGCAGATCTCAGCCACTGCCGGTGCCGTCGCCGCGGTGAGCGCAAAGTGGGGGTCCGTCGCCGCCGCCCGCTCGACGAACAGGCGCACCGCCTCGTACCCGGCCAGCTCGCCGGCACGATATTCCTGCCGTGCTGGAGGCACCGACAGAGCCGGCACGGGCCATGCGATCTCACCCACCAGCCCGAGCGCCTGGCGGCTCGTGGCCAGGATCCGTACCTCGGGGCAGGCACTCAGCACCGCTTCCGCCAGGGCGGCCGCGGCGCCGATCACGTGCTCACAGTTGTCCAGGACCACCAACAGCCGCCGGGAGCTCAGACTTAGATCCCTGGATAAGCGTCCGAGAGGCCCACCACGGCCTCTCCTGAGGCTCCGGTGTGTCGGATGTGAGTCGAGGCGTAGCCCGGAGGAGTGGACGTGACGCCTCAGGGGGACAGCCGGGGCACGGTCATGGCTCCCCCAGGGGACAGAAGGAGAGGCCCGAGGCGCCACAGAGCGCACTGAGGCAGGGCTCTTGAGGCCCCGGGGTGCTGCCGATGCGGTTAAGGGTGGCGGTGGTGGCTACGCCGAGGAGGGGATGGCCCGGATGGCGTCGTACAGACCCCAGAACATGGCCTTGGTGGCACCGGGGGCAAAGCGCAGCATCAGCTGGCGTCCCGAGCGCACGAGCCGGGTCGGGATGCAGATCAGCTCGGATCGCAGGCGTTTGGCGTGCGCACGCACGCTGCGCCCCGCCACCTGCTGGAGCATGGAGGAGAGGTTCACGCCCAGCAGGCACACCTGCAGCCACACCGCGTTGGACTGGCGGCGTCCCATCGGCAGGTGGGCCAGGCCGTGGCCACCCTTGGCGTCCTTGAACAGCTCCTCGATGCTGACCCGGTGCCGGTGCCAGGCCTCGATGTCGACGGCGGCTCCCTCAAGGTCGGTCACGATGGCCGAGTAGCAGTACACCTTCCCGAGCTTGCCTTCAGCGGCCAGGCGGAGCTGCTCTTTGGGGATGGTGCGCCGGCGGCGTCCCTTGATCGAGGGCAGATCCGACGCCTTGATCTCCACCCGGCGCACGATCAGCCGGCAGGTGCCGACGCCTGCCACCTCATGGGTGGTCTCGGCCACCTGGGCCCGGCGCATGTCCTTCGCCCTGCGCCAGGCATGCTTGGGGATGGAGAGCATCTCGGCCCAGATCACCGTGGTGCGCTTGGCGCAGATGGAGAACCTCACCCCCCTCTTGGCGCACTCGGCCATGAGATCGGCGCTGTAGAAGCCCGAGTCCCCCCGGAGCCGCACGCCATCGGTACCGTCGGGCAGCAAGGTGAGCGCCCGGCGGAGCAGGCGCGGGGAGACAGCGACGGGGTTGGCGTTGGCGGCGAGCAGATCGGCGGCGAGGAAGCGGCGGCGCTCGGACCAGGAGATGACAAAGGGCTGGTAGCCCCGTACTCCGGCGTGGCTCCACCCCGTTCCCTTCTTCTTGGCCCCGAAGGTCTCACACGTCGTGGAGTCGGCGTCGAGGGTGATGGTGCCGGGCTTGAGCCCCAGGGCCTCATCCAACCCGTTGGCGGCCTCGGCGCTTGCCCGCTCCAGCTTCCAGCAGTCGGCGAGTTTGAAGCGGCCGAAGAACTGGCCGGCGGTGGAGGGGGCAGGAGGGCTGGCCACCGCCCGGAGCGCTGCCCCCGCCCCATCGGAGCGTAACGCCTCGACGTCGCAGAGGTGGCTTCCCCCGGCGAGCACGCTCTCGGCCATCGAGACGACGAACGCACCCGGGCTGAGCCCCCGGTGCCGGGTCTTCAGGTGCCCAAGGCGGGCATCGATCCCCTCGATGAGCCCCGTGCGGGCAACCAGCTCCCCCACCAGGGCCAGGCCGGCATGAGGAGTGAGGGAGGGGTCATCGTCGCCCGGGTGCAGCTTGGGGCGCGCCGCGGTAGCATTCACCTTCAGGGTGCCTCCTGTCTTTGGATTGTTGGCTGTTATCCGACTACCATCATCCCAGTTCAGGAGGCACTTTCTTTGTATTTCAGGTAAGAAAGTCCTGCTCGTTGCCCGGTCCTACGCGCGGATCTAATTCAGACTAACATCGGCAATCCAGTCGGTTCACCTGAGCGCGACATCCGGATGTGGCTCCGACGTCACCGCCGCTGCTTTCGAGGCTCGCCAGAGCGCGCTGCGGGGCCTCGGTCAGGTGCCGACGTAGGCCGCGAGGTGCTCGCCGGTGAGGGTGGAGCGGGCGGCCACGAGGTCGGCAGGCGTGCCCTCGAAGACGATCCGGCCGCCGTCGTGGCCGGCGCCCGGGCCGAGGTCGATGATCCAGTCGGCGTGCGCCATCACCGACTGGTGGTGCTCGACGACGATGACCGACTTGCCGGCGTCGACCAGCCGGTCCAAGAGGCCGAGCAGCTGCTCGACGTCGGCGAGGTGGAGGCCGGTGGTCGGCTCGTCGAGGACGTACGTGCCGCCCTTCTCGGCCATGTGGGTGGCCAGCTTGAGCCGCTGGCGCTCGCCGCCTGAGAGCGTGGTGAGCGGCTGGCCCAGGATGAGGTAGCCGAGACCGACGTCGGCGAGCCGCTCGAGGATCTTGTGCGCGGCCGGGACGGCCGCCTCCCCCGCGCCGAAGAATGCCGCGGCCTCGCTCACGGGTAGGGCGAGCACCTCGCTGATGTCCTTGCCGCCGAGCTCGTACTCGAGCACCGCCGCCTGGAACCGCTTCCCCTCGCACTCCTCGCACGTGGTGGCAACGCCGGCCATCATCGCCAGGT
>JBHELP010000192.1:0-7672 GCA_046263035.1 Candidatus Dormibacteria bacterium
GTTCGCAGGACCGCCCGGGCGTGGTTGGCCGAGTAGCCGCTCTGCCCGGCGGCGATCATCGCAGCGGTCATGGCGTTGACCTGCGCCGGCGTCAGGCCGGTGAGGCGCTGAGCTCCGACACGCGGAACGATCTGCCCCTCGATGAGCTGCCGATATCGGGCGGCCGTCGAGCGCTTGAGATCGGGCTCCACCTCGGCGATCCATTCCTCCAGGTACTTCGCGACCGTCAGGCCGCCCCGCGGCGGGGTGATGCCCTTGCCTCGGGCCGCCATCACGCCGGCGAGCTTGGCCTCGACCTCGGCCCGGGTCTGGCCATAGACGGACAGCCAGCGCCGCCCACCCGGGGCCGCCGCATCCACGAAGGAGACGCGACCCTCCCAGAGGCCGGGCCGACCGGCGGCCGCAGCTCGGCGCTGCCGGATGCGGGCTCGGCTCTGACGGGGCTTGGCGGTGGCCACGGGCACCTCCGCACCATAGCAGCCCGTGGGTATGACGTGGGTACGGCGTGGGTATGGGGCCTGTATCGGGGGTCATACCCTCCCCCGCCCTTGGAGGCTAATATCCTTGTGCAATAAGGGCTTTAGCACAGTGCCGAGCCTGGGAATTGAACCCAGACGGGGTTGCCCCCCGCGGTTTTTAAGACCGCTGCGTCTACCGTTCCGCCAGCTCGGCAATGGCCTTTGCCCAGTGTAGGCGGACCGGTGGAACCTATACTGCACGCATGTTCGGACGACGCCGGCCCGCGCCCGACCGGACCTATCTGCGAAGCCAGGCCGCCACGTCCTTTGCCTTTCAACCCGGGGCGGTGTCACGGGGGCTCGCACTGCGGCTGCTCAACGCCGGCGATGATCCCCTCGAGAGGCAGCGCCTCGGTCAGCTGCTTCTCGATGAGCTCAGTTCGGTCGCACGCACGCAGAGCTGTGAGCTGGTCGTTGCGGACCGAGCCCAAATCCACGCCCATGACGGACGCCGGCTCCGGAGCAAGACGTACGGGTACTACCGCTGCTGGTTCACCAACGGCGCCGTGAGCCGTGCCCGAATACGCATCTATCACCGGACGGCGGTGCGTCAGCAGGTGATCGCACCCAAGGTGTTCCTCAACACCCTGCTGCACGAGTGGGTCCATCACCACGACTTCGCAGGCATGCATCTGCCGCGGTCACCACACACCACCGGCTTCTACTCGAGACTGCGGAGCCTTGCCGTGTCGCTCCAAGTTAGCTTCGTCCTGCCACCGGAATCCGAGACGGTCGCGGACCGGGCCAGCTGACTGCGGCTGTCAGGTGGCCACCGGCCCCCTCATCCGTTCGATCAACTCCACCAGGCGCTGTCGCGCCGCCAGTTCGTCTTCCAACTGCTGATCATGCACGAGGTCGTAGGCGGCGCCATGGAGGACGGCAAATTCCTGGGGCGCCCGGATGCCCACCGAGTCGGCGAGCGCGAGCGCGAGGAGGCGGTGAACGGTGTAGTCACACACGTGGCCGTTGAGCGTGAGTGGGCTGCGCCAATCACCGCCCTGACCGGAGTGGTACTGGCGTTCGTGGTCGGCCCCGGGGTAATGGGGAGGCGTGGTGGTCTCAGTCATCGCATCTCCTGTGGTGGGCGGGAATCTCCCAACAAGCTACCCGGTCGGGACGGAACCGTTTCCCGGTGTGACTTCAAGAGGACGGTCGCGCCCCCCCTCTCGCTGCTCGCCGACGGTGGGAACCTAACCGTTTCCCCACTGGGACTTCACGGGCTTCCGCGGTCGCTGCCATAAGCTCAGGCCGGCTCAGATGAACGCGGCATCCGGGTGCCGTCCTCGACCACGAGGGCGTCGGCCCTGACATCCACCACGCGCTCCCAGGGGATGCCATTCGGTACTCCTCCGGATCGCACCAGCCGTTCGACGAACCCCCTCCGCCCCACCAGGAGTACGCTGACCTCTGGGCGGCCGCCGGTGATGACGGCCTCGATGTCGAAGACCCGTCCCAGACGGCGCCCTGAGGTGTCCACGACCGGCCGGTCGATGAGCCCCGAGAGTCTCGTGGTCATGACGCCCCCGGCAGCCGCGAGATCCACGACCCAGCCCGCCTGTCACCACCGCCCAGCTCCAGCTCGGCCGCCGGCCGGCGCAGCGTCACGGCCGCGTCGACAGAGGCCACATCCTTCCAGGGAACCCGCACAACGCGCCGGCCCACGAGCGGGCGCAGCGCCCGGAACAGCCATCGCGGCAGGCGGTGGATCGCGGCAGCCGGACCGATGAGCAGGGCGGTCACGACGAGGTGGCGTTCGTCGGAGTCATCGATCTCGACGTCATCCACCTTGCCGCAGTGACGGCCCTCGGAGTCGATGAGTTGACGATCGAGCACCTCGAGGCCGAGTTGAAGGGCGTTGCGGTCGCTCACCCCTGGCCTCCACTGGTGAGCATGAGCAGCGGCACGGCGGCGATGGCCACCACGAGAATGACGGCCAGGTAGACCCAGCCCAGGGCGTTGGCCAGCCGACCGTTGGCATGCTGCCCCATGTAGCGCCGATCGTTGGCGACTATGAAGATGGGCAGGTAGGTGAGTGGCAGCGCCACCGCCGAGAAGATGACCGCGTATTCGGTCACTTGGACGGGGTTCACGCCGGTCAGGATGATCAGCGTCGCCAGGCCGAGAAGGATCGCCCAGGCGATCACGAAGCGAGGCGCGTCGCGAGCCTGCTCGTGCTTCCCCCACGGCCATCCGAAGAACTGGGCAACGGTGTAGGCGCCGGACAGGCAGACCTCGATGGCGGCACCGCCGACGGCGGCGAGCATCCCGATGAGGGCGACGTAGAATCCGGCCGCACCCAGGGCAACCGCGGGCCCCAGCGCGGCGGTGCCCAGGAACTCCGGCTGGATCCCACGGGGCAGCAGCACCTCGGCGGCGACAATCATGATGGCGATCGACAGGACGCCGCCCAGACCGAAACCGAGAAGGGCGTTGATCCGGTTATCACCCAGGGACCTAGAGGTCCAGCCCTCCTCGACGCCTCCCGAGGAATAGAAGAAGACCTCATATGGACTCAGGGTCGCTCCCAGGATGCCGACGGCGAAATACGCGTACACCAGGGGCCTGTCGCCACTCATGCTGGGTACCGCGCCGCGCCCCGCGGCGCCCCAGTCGGGATGGAGATTGACAGCTGCGACGGCGAAGACCAGCAGGGCGAGACCCAGGTAGCTGTACACGCGCTCGAGGATCCCGAAGGGAAGGAACCAGAGGCTGAGGCCCAGTGCCAGGGCGGCTAGCAGGACCAGTGGACGCAGGGCGAGGCCCGACAGCAGGTGGAGGACGATGGCGACGCCGCCAACCTCGGCGGCCAGGGTCAGCAGGTTGACTATCTGTGAGGCGCCAAGGTTGACGAGACCCGCCCCGAAACCCAGGCGCTCGCGCACAAGGTCGCTCACCGGCCGCCCCGACACGGCCACCACCCGGCCACACATCTCCGCGTACACCATGATCCCCACCAGGCCCACGATCACCGCCCAGATGAGCCGGTAGCCGTAGAGCGCACCCGCCTGGCTGTTGAAGACGAGATCGCCGATATCGACGAATCCACCGATGGCGGAGAGGATGCCCAGAGCCAGAGCTCTGAGCTTGTTCATGGCCCTCCACCGATCTGCTCCGCAGATCGCGCCTCGGCCCCCAGCTCCCGCGCCGCCGACTGGAGCAGGCGGTGATTGTCGGGATTCTGCGCGACTGCCTCGAGGACGGCCCTGGCCTGCGCCGCCACGTGGGCGAGGCGGCTGGCCCGCCGGCCGAGATCGCCGCCGGCGTGCGCGGTCCGTAGCGCGTCGGAGATATCTGCAGTCGCCTCAGACAGCTCGCGGGCGTGAACCTGAACAAAGCCTGAGCCCACACGTCCGTCGCCGTCCTGGGTGGCCAGGAGGGCTCCTTCCGCCGCATCGCCGCTCAGCGTCTGCGCGCGCGTGTGCAGCTGGTCCTCGTCGAGGCCACCGCAGGCCGCCAGCCCCATGAGGAGGAGCACCAGGGGCAGGACCGCCAGCGCGGCGGACCGGTCACGCCCGGCGCCTCGGCCCATGCGGGGATCATATACGGAGGGGGCCTTGCCAACCGCGGCCGGTCGGCTCCCGCCGGTCGATCTCACGGGGGGTCGGATCTGAACGGCTACCGCAGGGCACTGCGATCCCCCGCCTTCCGGCGGCTCTGGGTGGCAGCCGCGATCAGCCGCGCCGGTGACGCCATCAACTTCGTGGCGCTCCCGGTCTTCGCCTATGCCGCGACGGACTCCGCCGGCGCCGTGGCCGTGCTGGTCGGCACCGAGGGGGTGGCCCTCATCGCCGGAGGTGCGGCCGCTCACCTCGTGATCGACCGCCTCCCCCCACGAGCGCTTCTCGCCGGTATCGACCTTGGCCGAGCCGCCGCCGCGCTCGCACTGGCAGCCGCGCCCGGGTACCCCGCCGCTGTGGCCGTGGCGGCGCTGCTGGCACTCGGTACCTCGTGGTTCTCCCCTACGTCGGCCGCGCTCGTCCCACGCCTCGTCGACCCCGCCTCGCGGGCGGCCGCCAACGCGCTCCTGTGGACGGCCGGCGTCGCTCTTCAACTGGTGGCCGCTCCGCTAGGCGGCCTGCTCATCACCGTCGCGCCTGCACGCGTCGCCTTCGGCCTCAACGCGCTGAGCTTCGCGGTCTCCGCCCTCATCCTCACCCGGCTTCCGCATAACCAGGCGGCGGCGGCGGCCGGCACCGGCGCCTGGCGGCAGCTGCCCGAGGTGATCAGGGCCATCCCACTCATCCCGCTGCTGGGTCCCCTGCTGGTCACCCAAGCGCTCGCCGCCCTGGCCGTCGGAGCCACCTCGGCATTGCTGGTGGTCCTGGCCCAGAACGCCTACGGGCTGACCGGGGCGGGCTACGGCCTCTGGCTGGCGGTGATCGGTGGCGGCGCCCTCCTGGGACCGCTGCTGGCGGTGCGCAGCAGTCTGTCTGCCGCCACCGTGGTGGCGGGAGCCTATACGGTGCGAGGTGCGGGCGATCTGGTGCTCGGTGCTCTCAGCAACGGGTTCGCCGGGGGCGCCCTTCTCTTCATGTACGGGCTGGGCACCTCGTCCGGAACCGTCGCCTACCAGACACTCGTCCAGGCGGCCGTGCCGGAGGCCCTTCGGGGCAGGGTCTTCGCGCTCCTCGATGTCGTCTGGCAGTCGGCTCGGCTGGCCTCCATCGTGCTCGGCGGCCTGATGGCGGAGAAGGTTGGAGTGCGCTGGGTCTTCGGTGCCGGAGGAAGCCTGCTGCTGCTGGCCGCGGTGTCCGGCTGGATGGGGCTCAGCGGCGCGATGGTGGCGCCCACGCCGGAGAAGCCGGGCTCTGCCTGACCTGGGCTACGGTGTTGAGATGCGCCCCGTGCTCGTCTGCGCCGTCGCCATGGTGATCGCGGCCTGCGGCGGGGCTCCCTGGGGAGCGGGCCCGTCGTCGCAGTCACGACCAACCGACCGGGATAGCGCCGCCGGCGCGGCCCGCAGCCCGGCCGCATCCGCATCACAATCCTCTGCGCCTCCGGCTCCCGAACTGCGTCCCCCTTCTCCGGCTCCGCAACTGCCGCCGTATGCCATCGAGGCGCTGCGCTCGCGCCCCAGACCGGTCGGTCCCCTCACCGTGGGCCCGGTCGCGGCCACGGGGGCCGGCTACACCAAGCACCCGGTGAGCTGGAGCAGCCAGGGAGCGACGATGACCGGAACCCTCGACCTGCCCACCCGAGCCGGTCGAGCCGCCGTGGTCATCGTCAACCACGGGTACGTGCCGGTGAGCGAGTACAGCGTCGGGCTCGACTCGGCCAAGTACGCGGATCCGCTGGCCGGCGAGGGCTTCATCACCATCTCGCCCGACTATCCCGGATACGGGGGGTCGGGGCCCGGCCTGCAGGACGTGCCGAGCATCACGCGCGCGGCCATCTCGGACATCGATCTCATCTCCAGTCTGGCGTCGTTGCCTCAGGCGGACACCAACCGAATCGCCATGGCAGGGCACAGCAATGGTGGTGGGGTCAGCCTCATCGTGATGGCCGTCGACCCGCGTGTCCGTGCCTACGTGCTCTACGAGTCGGTCAGCAGTGACATGGCCGACAACGCCCGCACATTCTGGAGCCGGTCTCCCCACGGGACCAGCCCGCTGGGGGATCCGTCCACCGACCCCGGCTACGCCCTCATGTCGCCTCGGAGGTACCTCCCCGATCATGGGCCCCCCGTGCTGATCCTGGAGAGCGCCAATGACGAGCAGATCCCGGCTTCCTGGGGGCAGGCGACCCTCGAGGCGCTCAATGCCAGGGGGACGAAGACATCCTTTGTGAGCTTCCCAGGCGCCCGTCACATCCTCCGCGGCGCCGACCTTGCCCGCGCCAACGGACTGGCGGTGGAATGGATACGAATGGCCCTGGGCTGACGCTCCCCGCCACGGCGGATTGCGCGAGTGGACGGGTGTCACAGGTGTTGTACCGTGGCCCGCTGCGGAGGGCGGCTGCTCCCCAAACCGCGCCACAGCACTGCTAGGAGGAGGCCTGAATGAGCGACTCGCGCCTGGGAACGGTTGTCGTCAGCGGCGGCGCGTCGGGACTTGGCGCCGCCGTGGTCGAGGCGGTCGCCGCCGCCGGCGGCACACCCGTGGTTCTCGACCGCAGGTCGCCCCGCGATGGGGTGGAGCATGTGCTGGTCGACATGGCCGACCGTCCTGCCACCGAGGCGGCGGTGGAGGCGACGGCGGCTCGGCATGGCGGTCTCAACGCCGTGGTCACTGCCGCCGGCACGGACTCCTGCGGTCCCTTTTCGGAGGTCGACGCCGACAGCTGGGAGAACGTCATTCGGGTCAACCTGCTCGGCACCGCTGCGGTGGTGCGGGCATCTCTTCCCCATCTCATCGCCTCACGCGGCTCGGTGGTCACCGTGGCGTCCACCCTGGGCCTCCGCGTTCTCGCCGATGCCAGCGCCTACTGCGCGAGCAAGTTCGCCATCGTTGGTCTCACCCGCGCCCTGGCACTCGAACTGGCCGGCTCGGTGGCGGTGACCCTGCTCATCCCCGGCGGGATGCACACAGCCTTCTTCGACGGACGCCCGGAGAAGTATCGGCCGGCCTTGGACGCCAAGCTGAACCGGCCGGAGGACGTCGCTCAGGCGGTCATCTTCGCCCTGCGTCAGCCGCCCGGATGTGAGGTGCGTGAGCTGCTGATGACGCCTTCGATGGAGAGCTCCTGGCCCTGACCGGCTCACCGGCCCCATGGCCGCCGCCTCCCCGCCGGGTGCCCGGCTGGCGATGCCGATCGGAGCCGATCCTGGTCAGAGTAGTTCCAGGGCCGTGCTGATGGCCACCTCTGCCGGCACCAGGGGCGTTGGGCCGGCCCCCGTCCGTTGCGGATGGGCGCAGGCGTCTCCCGGGCAGCTGCTGTCCACGACGCTCCAGCGATCTCCATCCGGTGTCTCCAGCACACGGTGCCGGTCTCTGTCGAGGGGAGCCCACCGCCGCGAATCGGAGGTGGTGATGATCACCACGCTGGGCACGTCGAGCGCGGCCGCGAGGTGGGAAACGCCGGTGTCGTTGGAGACGAGCAGCCGCGAGGCGCCCAGAAGTGCCCCCAGGACTCCCAGGGTGCAGCGCCCCCCCATGTCCACCGCCGCCTCGCCGATGCCCGCAGTGACGGCGGCGGTAAGCTCCGCCTCCCTCGCC
>JBHELP010000193.1:0-5236 GCA_046263035.1 Candidatus Dormibacteria bacterium
GGGTCCAGATCGGATACACCCTGCGGGTGCAGGCCTCGGCCGCCTTCAGGCTTCATTGGAGTGCCGACGACTGGCAGACCGCGCAGGACACTCCTTCCTCAGGCCCACTGCTCGGGGTTTTCTTCGTCGACATCGATGTTCTGCTCCACCGGGGAGCCCCGCTGCGCTTCACGTTCTTCTGGACGGAGGAGGCACGATGGGAAGGAAGTGACCATACGGTTGACGTTGGCTGAGAGCCATTCCGGCCTCGGCATTGGTGACCTGCATCACGCAATCCGGAGGCCATCGGCCAGGCGGCGAAGCCGAGAACTCTCCTGGCCACCCGACAGGGCTGCCGCCCGCTCGATGTCTCGGGCCAGGACGTCGACGGCTGCGTCTGCGGAGAACGCTTCGACCTCCTGTCGCGGAGCAGTCAGAAAGTGGCATCTGAAAAGTTGACCAACTCAGGTCTGATTCGCGTTGGGTTGAGGGCGGGACCCTAGGCTCCGTCGGGCGCACGGGCGCGACGGCTAGACCGTTGGTAGCCCACGTGGAACCGTCGATGCCGGCCGCGCTGTTCATCCACCTCGTCGGGCAGGGACACTGAGGCTGCGTGCACCGCCGTCGAGCCAACCAGGTCCATGGCCGGCTCGGCGGATCACCCGGCGGTGGGCCAAACGGCCGGAGGGCTGTTACGATCATATGTGCGCCCGGTGAAGACCAGCCGGGCGTTACCTCCATCTCACCCAACGTCACGCACGAGGCTTCGTCAGCTGTGGCCCGACCACGCGCCCCCACCCGGCCGCTAGCGCCTGCCCGTCGCGCCCCGGCGCGGCGCCGGACCACGCGCCGTCCGCCCGCCTCGCGGCCCCGTGCCCGCAGCCGGGCCCCGCTGCTCACCCCGGAGCATCGCCGCGAGCTGAGCGGTGTGGCCACGATGGGGGTGGGTCTGGTGCTCGGCGTCGCCCTGGGGCTCCCCGGTGGTGGCTCCATCGCCGCCCCCGTGCATGACGGGTTGCTGGGCGCGTTTGGCGCCGCCGCCTGGCTGGCCGCGGCCGCACTCATCCTGGTGGGGGCGCGGGTCTGCGGCGAGCGACAGTGGCGGGGCGGCTTCATCGCGGCGCTGGGCAGTGCCGTCGGACTCATGGCCCTGCTGGGGCTGCTCGGCCTGATGGCGCCTGGAGCAGCGGGAAGCGTGGGCCGGCAACTCTCCGAGGCGGTCCATCGCCGGCTCGGCTTCCCGGCGGCGGTGGCGGCCATGGTGGTGGCCACCTTCCTGGGGCTCGTCCTCGCCGTCGATCTTCGTGTGGCCCGCCTGGCAGCAGCCGTCTCCTCCCGCCTGGCCGAGCGGCGCGCCGCCCGGGAGGCCGGGCTCGACGGCGCCGACCTCGACGACGACGTGGATCCGGTGGCCGAGTTGACCGGGGTGCCCGAGCCGAGGCCGCTGCGGGTGCCGAGGCCCGCTGCAGAGCCCCGGCCGCTCCCGCTGTCCGCCGAGCCGGCGCCGCTGATCCCCGCCGAATCGGTCTCCGCCCTTCTCGCCCAGGACGACTCCCCCGACCCCAGCATCGACGCCGGCGCCAGGAGCGGAACCGACCTGGACGATGAGGAGCCCGCCGGTGAGGACGAACGCTTCGGTCCTCCCGCGCCCTTCACACGGGACTTCGAGGAGCTCGCCGTGGAGCCGGCGGGTGGCCTCGGTGAGATCCCCACCGTGGCCGCGCCCCACCTCCTGCAGCCGGAGGGTGAGGAGGCCGAGAAGATGTGGAACCTGCCCGGTCTCGACATGCTGGATACCGCCAGCGGCAAGCGGGAGCGCCTCAATCAGGAGGTGCGGGCCACCGAGGTCGCCATCGTCCAGACCCTGCGCTCCTTCGGCATCGAGACCCGCATCGTCGGTTCCAACAGCGGGCCCACGGTCACCCAGTACGAGCTGCAGCCCGCCACCGGGGTCCCCGTCCGCAAGATCGTCAGCTGCCAGACCGATCTCTCGCTGGCGCTGGCGGCACCGATCAGGATCCAGCCCTTCATCCCCGGCAAATCGGCGGTGGGCATCGAGGTGCCCAACAAGGCGGCCCAGCTGGTCACCCTCAAGGAGATCGTCCAGGCGCCGGCTTTCGGCAACGGTCGCAACCGGCTGGGGGTCGCCCTCGGCGCCGACGTCAGCGGTCATCCGGTGGTGGGTGACCTGACCCGCATGCCCCACCTGCTCATCGCCGGCGCCACGGGCAGCGGGAAGTCGGTCTGCATCAACGCGGTGCTCGGCGGCCTGCTGCTCCAGGCCACCCCGGCCGAGCTCAAGCTGATACTCATCGACCCCAAGCGGGTCGAGCTCAGCGGCTTCGCGGACATTCCCCATCTGCTGGTTCCCGTGGTGGTCGAGCCGGAGGCGGCGGTCGCCTCCCTGCGCTGGGCGGTCAAGGAGATGGAGGAGCGCTACAAGCTCTTCGCCTCCCACGGCGCCCGGAACATCGCCGCCTTCAACGAGCGGGCGCCGGGGCTGGGGCTGTCGCCGTTGCCCTACACGATCATCGTCATCGACGAGCTGGCCGACCTGATGATGGTGGCGGCGGGGGAGATAGAGGACCTGATCTGCCGCATCGCCCAACTGGCCCGGGCGGTGGGCATCCATCTCATCGTGGCCACTCAGCGGCCCTCGGCGGACATCATCACCGGCATCATCAAGGCCAACATCCCCAGCCGGGTCGCCTTCGCAGTGTCCAGCGGGGTGGACTCCCGGGTCATCCTCGATGAGATGGGAGCGGAGAAGCTCCTGGGTCGGGGCGACATGCTCTATCTCCCCATCGACGAGGGCAAGCCGCGCCGCCTGCAGGGCGCCTTCGTCAGCGACCGCGAGCTGGAGGCGGTCATCGAGTTCTGGAAGGCACAGGGCAAGCCCGACTACCAGGAGGAGATTTTCCAGGTCGAGGCCAACGTCAGATGGGCCAAGGACGCCGGCAAGCGCGATCCCCTCTTCAACAAGGCCGCCCACCTGGTGGCCGCCGAGGGCCGTGCCGCGGCGTCATTGCTGCAGCGCAAGCTGAGCATCGGATACACCCGGGCGGCACGCCTCGTCGACCAGCTCGCCGAGTACCGGGTGGTCGGTCCCTACGACGGAGCCAAGTCACGCGAGATCCTGATGGACGTGATCGAGGTCGACGAGTTCCTGCTGTCCCTGGGCGAGGAATAGGCTGAGGAGGCCGCCCCACCAGGTGCGAGATGGGACAGGGCTCCGCTGGTCATCTACGACGGGCACCTGACGAAATGAGGCGGCGGCTCAGGGTGCGGTGGCCCGCAGGTTGACGATGGTGTCCCGGAAGGAGAAGACCCACAGACCGGAGCCCACGGGCATTTGCTGCGCCTCCTGATAGCGGGAGACGTGATAACCGCCGGCGCCGCCGTTGAGGTTGGGATCCCAGCGTGCAGCGAAGTCCTGGCCTGTGGCGGTTGCCTCGCTCGTCGCCGAGGGGTTGCCGACCATTGAGGCGTCATATGCCCCGAGGGGGAAGCTCTCCTGGGATGTGCCGCGGCTCATCGTGGTCGGCCGCGTGACCGCGAAGTATGCCCAGTAGCCGTGGCCGGATTGGGTTGTTGCCGTATTTGGCTGTGAGGAGTCGTAGCTGCCGGAGTTTCGGTCGAACCACCCATAGAGCAGGGAATCAGCGGGCACGTTGGTGCCGGTCGTGACACCGATCAGCGAA
Source organism: Candidatus Dormibacteria bacterium (assembly GCA_046263035.1). Lineage (GTDB taxonomy): Bacteria > Chloroflexota > Dormibacteria > Aeolococcales > Aeolococcaceae > JBHELP01. The sequence continues at coordinate 3,681 of JBHELP010000193.1, forward strand.
TACCCGCCCGCGCGAAAGCAGACCTGAGACGCGCCCGTCTCACCACAGGTGTTGTAGGCGAACAATGCCGGGGTATGCGATGGCTGCGCGGTGGACGACCCCCCCACGTCACTCACGGCGACCTCGACAAGGCCGGCCTCAGCCCGAGGCGGGCTCATCACATCGATGCGTGAGGTGGTGACGCTGGTGATCGTGGCCGCGACCCCGTCGAACTTCACCACGCTGTCCTTGGTGAATCTGCTGCCCATGATGCTCACGGGAGTTCCGCCCGATCGTGGACCCGTATCGGGGACCAGCGCAGTCACATCGGGCGCGGGACGGTAGATTTCGGAGACCCCGCGGATGTGGGCACTTCCATCCGTCAATGGAGCGCCGGTCTCGAGAAACGTGCCGCAATAGCCGGCCGGCGATGGACCGGTGCATGCCGGACCGTCCAGCCTTGTGATCGCTTCACCGCCATAGAAGTTCTGACCGGCGGTCTGACGGCCATATGCGTTCGCCGAGGAGTTGGTGTCTGTCCACGTGCCACTGGGCGGGCTGTAGATCTCGGCGGCCTTGCAGGGTGGGTCGTAGTATCCGGCACACCCCCCGGCCACGAGTAGATCTCCATTGGGAAGGTCTGCAAAGGACGCTTGGGCTCTTGCCCTGTGCAGGGCCGCCGTTGCCCCCCAGGCGCCGCGAATCTGAGGACTGGTGGCATCGGGCGACCCGCCGGGGTCGTACAGTTCCGCGCTCGACTCAAGTCTTCGCACCGGCTGCCCGGCGGAATCGTGGATCAACACACTCAGTCCGCCCGCCGCGAGAACCCGCCCGCAAAATGCCGGCGGGGGATTGACGGCGCACCTCGGGCCCTCGAGGGCCGAGGTGCTATGAAATTGGCGGCCCACCGCGAGGCTTCCCGTTCGGCGCCACGCGTTGGTGGCCGGGTTGTATACCTCGGCCGCCGTGAGGGACTTGTTCGGGTCCATTTTTGTGCCGACCCCACCCCCCAGCCCGCCCGCAATCAGGACGGAGCCGTCCGGAAGCAGGGTGGCCGAGTGTCCACCCCGCGCCGTGCAGGACGGATCGTGGTATTTATCGGCTGAGGCTCTGGGGTCACAGCTGTTCAGGGTGGCCACCGATGTCCACTGTTGCGTCTTGGGCTCGTAGAGTTCCGCCGATTCAATTGGAGGCAACATGCCGTCGTAGTTCGGGAGGCTTCTCTCCAGATCGAAGCCTCCAACCACGAGAACGTCGCCGCAATATCCGGGGAGGTCCGGACCCATTGGCCGATGACATTCCGATCCATCGAGCAGCGTGGCGGTGTGCTCCACGCGACGTGTGTGCATCGGCTGCGTTGGCTTCCATTGTCCGCTGGCGGGATCGAAGAGATCTGCGGAGCTCACGCCGTCATGCCACCACCCCGTCGTCCCATCCGCTTCGCGGGTCGGGTCAGACCCGCCGGCGGCAAGAACCTGGCCGCAGTAGGATGGAATGGGCTGAGAGTGGGTGCGGCAGGCCGGCCCATCAAGTAGGGTGGCGGTGTGATATTCCCGGGGGGAGGTTAACGATCCGGT
>JBHELP010000194.1:0-2989 GCA_046263035.1 Candidatus Dormibacteria bacterium
ACGAAGAAGCTGGAGGCAACCCCACCGCGCTGTTTCAGAGGCGTGAGCGCGTTGAGGGCGGCGAGGCCCGCGGTGATGGCGACGGTCTGGCCAAGTCCGGTGACGGCGGCGGCCAGGAGCAGCGCCGGGAAGGACTCGAGCGCCACCGCGAGGGTGAGCAACGCGGCCCCACCAGCCAGGGCGGCGCTCCCGGCGGGCATGGCCATCCTCTCGGGAAGCCGGGTGGCGATGAACTGCCCGGCAATGGCCAGACCGAAGAGCAGAAAGACGAGCAGCCCGGAGAGAGCCGGGCTGCTTAGATGCAGGGGCTGGGCAAGGAAACCGGGAACGACGGATCCGTAGACGCCGGATACGGCAAAGCCGCAGGAGCCGCTGGTGACGGCGCGAATGAAGACCCGCCGGCCCTCCCGCGGAACATGCAGCCGCTGGGGCCGCAGCCGGATGCCGCGACGTCGCTCCACCGTCTCGGGAAGAAGAAGCCCGAGCCCACCCAGAGCCACGAGGAGAAGGCCCAGGTCAATGCCATAGGGCAGCCGTAGAGGCTCCGCAGCAAAGCTGGCGAGCAGGCCGGAGAGAAGGCTGCCGAGGCCGAGACCCCCCAGGTTTGCTGCCGTGGCCAGGCCGGCGGCCCTCCGCCGACCATGCCCCTCGCTCAGATCCAGGATCGTCGCCGTTGCGGTCCCCGCGAAGATTCCGGCGGACAGCCCCGAAAGCGCGCGACCGAGGAGCACCGGAGCCAGACTGTGGGCAAGAAGGAAGGTGACGGCACTGGCCGCACTCAGGAGGAGGCCGCCGATGAGGACCGGCCGGCGCCCCACCTGGTCGGACAGCCGGCCGAAGAGAATGAGTGCCGCCACGACACCGACCGGGTAGGTGGCGAAGATGACGGTGACCAGGAGCGTGTTTATCCGTAGCTCCCGTGTATACAGGGGATAGAGGGGTGTGGGGAGGGTCGTGCCCGCCATCGTGGTGGTGAACGCGTAGGCGGCGGCGGCCGTGCCCAGCAGCCGTCGCCTGCGGCTCGACACCTCATCCGGGACAGCGGACACCCGCGGAGTCTAGCCAGACCTCCTGCACCGTGACGACCCAGATCTGATCCCGGATCCCCATAGCTCCATGAGCCAAGAGGTAGGCGGCGGCTATCCGCGAAAGATGAGGATGGCGATGAAGACGAACCATCCCAGGATCATCAGCACAGCCACGGCGGCCACGACCCGGCCTACCGTTCCCAGGCGAGCCGCCTCGAAATCGGCGCCCGTTTTCAGGTTGCGGATCCGGCGCCCCCGAAGGTCGCCCCCTCGTCCCATTTTCCCGGTGACCTCGACGCGATCACCGTCGGCTATGGCGCCGGGCGGCATCCGGCGAACCATCATCGTCACTGGAAGGCGAGCAGGCGCCCCATCGCCCTCCGGGTTCTCCAGCCGGAACGACCATTTGTACCCGGCAAAGGTCGACGAGTGCCCGCTGCTGGAGTAGCGTGCGGTCGCCTGAACTCCACGGGCCTCGCCCGTGACCACGATCGTGGCTGTTCCTCCCATGCCATCCTCCGACCGAGAGCCGACGCGCAAGTCTAGCGAAGCCTGCGCCGCCTGGGCCGCAGTCCCTTACGGCTGTCAGGGCATCAACATGGAGGCGCCCCCCGGCTGGCGTGGCTATAGACTCCTACAAATCGCCGGCACGCCTACGTTGACCCTCGGAAGACCAAGCGCTCGCGGCGGCTGAATGGCGGCAGCTCGTGGCTAGAATGTGTGCTTCGCTATCGCTATTTGAGATAATGATGCCGTCAGATTCCTATTTAGGAACTTTCGTTCTAACTGTCTTGGTCAGCGCGGGTCGGGACCGTCGACGTTGACCGTCGGCACGCCCCTTCCGGCGCGGACCACGACCATGGTCGCCACTGTGTCGGTCGGGTTGCCCTCGCGGTGGATGGCGCCGGCGGGAACATGTATGAAGTCACCCGGTCGTGCATCCATGACGCTGGCGCCACCGGGACCGAACTCCATGCGCAGGGCTCCGCTGAACACGTAGATCGACGTCTCGTGGTCACCGTGGTGGTGCCAACCCGAGATCATGCCCGGCTGCGTGTGAGCCAGCCCCGCCCACATGCGGTCGGAGGCGATCGCCGCCTGACGACGTACCCCGGGAGTGGGGTCGGCCTCCACGAGGTCGTTGGCCCGCACCAAGCGGATCTCACTCATCGCACCCACGATTGTGCCGGATGCGGGCTCGGCTCTGACGGGGCTTGGCGGTGGCGACGGGCGCCTCCGCATAGCAGCGCGTGGGTATGAAGTCGGTACGGCGTGGGTACGGGGCCTCTTTTGCGGCCGTGCTCTTCCCTACCCTGAGAAGCCAGTGCCCTTGTGAGATAAGGGCCCTAGCCTGGTGCCGAGCCTGGGAATCGAACCCAGACGGGGTTACCCCCCGCGGTTTTTAAGGCCGAGATTCGGGGCACGCAAGGGTACGGGAGGGCATGGTTTGAATTGGGATTTCGGCTCCGGAGGTGACGCTTGTGACCTTTCGAACCCCCTTGTGCCCGCCCACCGTGGGTATGGATGTGGGTACGGCGGACGCCCCGTTCGTTCGAACCGGCCGGCTCCGGATCGGCGCCCTACGCCCCCCGCCCGGCGGTTCCTGCCCGCCTATATGCCAACGAGGAATCGAGAGGCGGCCGCGGTCCCGTCGAAGTAGTTGGCGTGGGTGAGCTTCACAGTCTCCAGGGAATCGGACCCGATGAGGACGATCTCCATGTGGCTGACCGCACCGGCGTTCCCCAACTCCTTCTCTTTGGCCTCGTAGGCAGCCAGCGCCGTGCCGCCATCTTCACCAAACTCCTGAAGCTCGGCGAGTTCTGCTCGCTTGCGGTCAAAGACCAGCAGGAAGTGCCGGATCGGGGAATCAGCCATCCATTTTCCTCTCCAAGAAGGGTAGCGCAGCCAGGCGGAGCCGGGTGATGGCCGCCTTAATCCGAAGTTCCCGGCAGCCTGAGCCC
>JBHELP010000195.1:0-12363 GCA_046263035.1 Candidatus Dormibacteria bacterium
ATGGCCGGCCTTTCCGCCGGCCACAGGGCTCCCCGCCAGTACCATCCTGACCTCGCCACCGGTCGGGGGTCGTGGGCGCCGGCGGCGACTCCGTGATCTGGCAACGCTGGCCACCATCGACACCGGCTGGGTCATCGCCGCGGAACAAGACGTGATGGCGGCGCGGCGCCTCATCGCCGCCTTCGCACGGCTGGGACGTGTGCTGGTGGTGCCTCCCGTCGTGGTCGTCGAGGCCCGGCAGAGATCCGTTCGCCTCGGCGCTGTAGACGACGTCCTCGCCAAGCTCCACGGAGAACCCCACACTCCCGACGACAGCAGGCGAGCCAGTGAGTTGCTTCGGCAGGCCGGCCGCCAGGCCGAGGACCAGGGCACGGATCCCTCGCAGCGGATCCGCGCCATAGGAACCGCTGATGCTCTTGTGACCGCCATGGCCGAGCGCCTGGGAGGGATCGTCTACACCGCCGACCCGCGTCACATGGAATGGCTGCGGGACGCCGGGGCCGGTATCAGCATCCAACCCCTTCCCGACTTTCTCGGCAGGCAAGGCGTGAGCACCCGCCGGCACCGATGATCCGTGGCGTCGGTTCCCTGACTGCACGCGGCTCCTGCAGGAGGGTGGCCTTCCGGCGGGAGGCGTGAGGCGACCCCCCCGACGGCATAGGATTCACGGTCATCGACGAGACTCCTCCGACCCTGCCGCGGCTGCCCCTCATATCGGGGCTCTACCACGTCGTCCCTCTGGATCAGGATCGGGTTCAGGTCGCCAACGCCGGGCGGTCCATCGTGCTCCGCGGCAAGGGGTTCGCCGAGCGGGTGGCGCCGCTGATCGACGCCCTCGACGGCACCAGCACCGTCGATGAGCTCGGCGAGCGCTTCCCCGACCTCGTGCCGGCGGTCCTGGACGGGCTGCTGAAGCGCGGCCTTCTCATCGAGGGCGACCCGGAGGGCGACCATGGAGCGCCGGCGCTGACGGCCGCGGCGCTTGCCGAGTTCGCACCTCCCGGTGAGGTGCGCCAGCGCCTGTCGCGGGCCTGCGTCGCCGTGGTCGGCTGTGGCCCGGTTTCGGCCACCGCCGCCATGCACCTGGCCAAGGCCGGCGTGGGCCGGCTACTCCTCTGTGACGGCGGTCAGATCACCGCCCGCGAGGTAATCGTCTCCCCGAATCTGAGCGCCAATACGGCCGGCTGCCCACGGGCCGACTCTGTGCAGGCCCTGTGCCACGAAGCCGGCGGTGTCTCCGTCGAGGTGGTCAACGCTCCGCTGGAGTCGGACCTCATCACGACGACCCAGCTGCTCCTGATCGAGGCGCGGTACGGCAGGGCTCCCTGCGCTCCTGAGGAGGCCGACGTCGCCCTGGCCAAAGGTGTGCCCTACATGGTGCACTCGCAGGACGCCCTCGAGGCCATCGTGGGCCCGGTTGTGCGCCCCGGCGGTGAGCCCTGCCACCACTGCGTCGACTCCAGGCGCCTCAGCCATGTGAACGACCTCGACGAGTTTCTCGCCTACCGCGAGCAGCGTGGGACGACCACACCGATGCCCGACGCCTTCCTTGCCGCGCACACCTCGTTCGTGGCGGGGCTGGTGGCCAATGAGGCGCTCCGCGTGCTTGTCAAGGCGCCGCAGCGAACCGAGGGTGGAGCGCTGGTCATCGACCTGGCAACCATGACCCTGGAGCGCGAGGAGGTTCTGCTGGTCCCCGGCTGCCCCGGCTGCGCCACCGCGCCGTCCGACGACTAGGCCATCTCTGCAACATCGCCTTGCAGGCCTCGAGATCAAAGGCCTCAAGCGGTATGAGCTCCGCGGTCCCAGACAGCATGGATATTTGGTCATCATGCAACTCTGCATGTTGTAGACTTATCCGATGGTGTCCCCAGATGTCGCGGACGACCTTGACGTCCGGCAGGCGGCGGCACTGACGAGGCGCAGCACCGAGACCGTTCGCCGCTGGATATGGTCCGGAGAACTGCGGGCACATCGGCAAGGCCACCGCCTGATGATCACCCGGCCCGACCTCGATGCCTGGCTTGCCTCACGCGAACGGCCTGTGCCGATGAGCCTGCGCCGCTGGGTCGAGGAGCTCGAGGCCATCCCGCCGAGCCAGCCCGCGGCGCGTCGCGGCTCCGCAGCGGATCTGGTTCTCCAGGACCGACGCGCGCGCTCAGGGGAGGCAACTGATTCCCGTCGTTGACGCCAGCGTCGTGGTCGACTGGATCGCGCCGGGAAGGGAGCCCGAATCGGCGGCCATGGCACGGCTCCGCCGCCTCGTCGCTGAGAATGCGGACCTTCTTGCCCCACGACTGATGTTCGACGAGGTGGGCAACGCGCTGCTGACGGGCATCCGGCGGCGCCGATGGAGCGGCGCAGCCGCGGACCGTGCCTTCCGCGCCCTGGGCCGCCTCCCGGTGCGCGTTGTCGACGACGAGCGTCATCTCGACCGCGCCTGGGATCTGGCGCGGCGCCATGACAACCATCCCTACTACGACATGATCTATGTCGCGCTCGCGGAGCGCGCCAAGACGTCGCTGATCACCGCGGACGAGGCTCTGCGCCAACGCCTCATGCTGTCATGGGTGGTCGCTCCGTAGCGCCTTGCGCGGACACGCAGTCATCGACCGCCTCGCGAAAGCCTGGCCAATCAATTGCCGCAAAGCTCCCGGGATGGTATTCGCGGATCCAGGCGCCGACGACAACGCTGTCACGCAGCCGGGCTATGCGCTCGAGCGCCCGCGGCGCCGGGTACCGGGCACGTGGCGGCGCAGGCGGACCAGCATGCGGACCAGCTCCTCCCCCACCTCATCGCTGGAGGCGCGGGGATGGTTGTACACGACGTACTCCTTGGCCACGAGCTGCGTGAGGTAGTCGAGAAGCGCGGTCTCGTCCTCCTTGGCGTAGAGGTAGTCGGGATGCCCGTCGTTGTAGAGGACGACGCGGCGGTCGGCGTCGAAACGGCTGCGAGCGCGGCCCGGGTCCGGGTCGGGTGCCACAGTGGGCAGCCGCGCGGTACGTCCATCGGGGGTGGTCTGGGCATCGTCATCGGCGAGCCGGTGAGCTTCCGATCGGGAGGAATCCGGCGGCGTCAGCAGGGGGATCTCGTCATCGAGCCGGCTCCGGGCCTCATCGGCGACAACAGCCGAGCTCTCGGCGTCCAGCGACGCCAGCCCATCCGGCTCTGGATCCGAACCGAGCAGCGTTCGCATCGGGTTGTCGATGTCGTCGAGCTCGCGGAGCACGCGCTGGAAGATGCGGCGGACCATGTCCGAGAGGTGCTCGGCCGTCTGCTCGTCGACCTCCCGCGAGACCCGCTCGATGGCGGCCGCCACCGCGGGCTCGGCGGCGTGGACGGTGGCGACGAAGATAGGGAAGGCATCCCGATCGCGGAGCACCGCGCGCCGCCCGGATGTCTGCTGCAGCGAGGAGAAGGCGACCTGGCCCGTGACCTGATCGGTCGTCCACGGGGGACCGGCGAAGTCCTCGATCTCACCGATGTCGTCGACGATCGTCGTCCCGGCGCGGCCGACCACGGCTACCCGGCGGCGCCTGTCGGCATGCGGCGACACCCACAGCGAGAACTCGATCCGGCCCCAGAGGGTCGGGCGCGAGGACAGCTCGACGCGTACGCCCTCGGGCCGCTCTGCCGTGACCAGCTCAGAGTTGCGCCCCTCGACGACCTCGATCTCGTACTCACCACGAGCCAGGGCGGGGCCGCGCCGAATGCGCAGGTAATCGACCACCTTGCGGCGGGTGAGGACACGAGAGACCTCGGGATCGAGGTCGGAGATGTACACCGTGGTGCCGGCGACCGGACGGGCCCGGCGCCGCTCGTTGAGCTCGAGCGATGCCGTGGCCTGACCCCGGTTCAGGCGCAGCCGGTGGGTCTGCGCCGATCCCTCGGGACGGCTGACGATGTCGCAACGAGCGCCCAGCTGCTGGAAGGCGAGGATGCCGATGGCCTTCTCGCCGAGGGTCCGCTCGTCGCCCACCTTGGTCGACTCGAACAGGTTGCGCGCCATCTGACGGAGCCGCTCGGCCGTGAGTCCCCGTCCGTCGTCGGCGACCGCGACGAGGGGCCGCCGGCCGCGCCTCCGAAGGTGAACCGTGATGCGCCCACCGCGCCTCTCAGCCTCGGTGTACTCGTCCGCGGCATTGGAGACGAACTCGTTGAGCGCGTCCTTCGGGTCCTGGTACGCCTGGCCGGTGACGAGCACGGCATTGCCCAGGTTTCCGATGCGGAGCTTCAGCGTCTCGGTGGCCATGGTGCCCGCAGCATCGTAAGCGAGCGCGCCGCACCGTGACCGGAGCGCCCGGCAGCCTCAGTCCCGCGGAGCGTCGGCGCGTGGACACAATCTCCCGTGGCGGAACGGTCCACGGTGGGTCTTATCTCACCGTGGTAGGATGACGGGATGGCCACCGAAAAGGTATCTCTTTCTCTCGATGCGGGCCTCCTCGATGAGGCGCGCCGTCGATCCGGAGGTGGCAATCTCTCGCGCTATGTCACGGAGGGGCTTCGACGTCAGGTGCTCGCCGATCGACAGGCGGATCTCCTGGGGGATTGGGAGCGGCAGTTCGGCCCCATTCCCGAAGAGCTCGTGGCCGAGATGGACGCGCTCTGGCCCGATTGATTCTGGACAGCGGCGCCGTCATCGCCTTCACTCGTGGCGATATCAAGGTCGCCGCCATGATCCGCTCGGCCCATCAGCGCGGCGATGAGATCGCGGTGTCGCCGGTTGTCGTGGCAGAGACGATTCGGGGAGGCCGCGAGGACGCCTCGGTTCACCGCCTGCTGAATGCCGTTCGCGTCACCTTTGTCGGACTGCGGCTGGGGCGGCTCGCCGGTGAGCTCCTGGGGGGGTCGCAGATGAGCTCGGCGACCGACGCCCTGGTGATGGCCGAAGCGGTTCGCTCGGGCAATGCCATTCTTCTCACCAGCGATCCGAACGACATGCGCAGGCTGGCCCGCGACCGACCCTCCGTGGTGATCGTCCCCGTCTGATGCTCACAAGCGCGGGCGGCCGACCGGGCTGGCGCAGGCCCTCAGCCGACGAGGGCTCGGATGGCTTCGGGGCCCCGCTCGTTGAGCGAAGTTGTCCACCTCTCCATCGCCGCGGGGTCGGACGGATCCACGCCGTCACCACGCATCGCCAGCACCATGCGCTTGGCCGGCCCGAAGCAATCCGGGTCCGAGCACCGGGCTCGGAACTCGCCGCTGAGGGCCCGGATCGCGGACACGGCTTCGCCGGTGACGTCGGGCGGCAGCCCTCGTCTCCTGCCCGCGAAGCGGACCCATTCGGTGAGGACGGCGGGGACGTGCTCTATCGTCGTCTCGTCGGCGGTCACCCTGCGCGGGAACCAGCCGCACAGGAAGAGCTCGACGACCCGCGGGCTCATCCGCAACGCATCGTCGCCGGCCTCGTCGGCGCAGTAGTCGACGATCATGCTAACGATGAAGGAGGCACAGTGGCCGGCGACGTCGGCGGCCCGCCGGCCAGGTGCGGAGGCAAAGAAGGCGTCGACGAGCTGCTCGCGAGCGGCCACGCTCATCGGCTCGGGCGCGCTCGTGTCAACGCCGGGAACCGCGTGCAGCCACGCAGAAAGGACAGCACGCGTCGCCCAGTACGTGTCATCGATCGGCGGCCCGGGCGGGAAGGCATCCGCGAGCTCCATGCCCCGGATCGCCGTCGCGGCTGCCGTGGCCGGCGCGATCTCGACGAGCTTCATATCCCCATGCATCGAGTCGAACAAGGACTCGAACACGACCTCCGGATCGAGAGCGAAGGCATCCTTGACCGCGCCGCCCAGGTTGTGATCGACGAGGAGGACGATCGATTGCTCACCATGATTCCGCCGCGAGAAGACCAGAACGAAACCGTCGACATCCCCATAGACATCGCCGGCCCGGAGGGCACGGATCAACGCCGGAGGCGAGCCGGCGGCCGCGCTCCACGCGGGAGCAGGGATGCCACGCAAACGGAGCCGATGTGCCGCGACCTGGGCGCGGCGGGCGGGCGCCGGCGGGCACACCGCTGCGAGCGCCAGGAGCGCCGCATGCGCGGCGGGCGACCCGAGGCGGGCGACGGCCGCGACCAGCCCCTCCTGGAGGTCACGCTCGCCGTCGCGTCCCACCATGCCACCGAGCTGCCGTGACACATGCGCCACCATTCCAAGCAGCTGGCTCACGATGAGCTCGGCCTCGATGGGGTCTGGATGGCTCAGCAGCGGCCGCATCGCTGAGACAAGGTCGACGGCCAGCGGCTGGAACGTTGTGGCGGCCGGCGACGCGGTTAGCTTCGCGCGACCCCCACGACGACCGGCGGGGACGCGACCTTTTGATCTGGTTGATCTGGACTTGGCAGTACCCATAGCCACCTCCTGAACGCGGCCGGACCCTCGAGTGGAAATCCTGTCGCAGCACTCTACATGATGTGGTCCTGGGCACCTGCTGTCCCAAGATGTGGGGGAACGGCCGAGAAGCCGGGATGCGCTCCCGCTAGGGTGGCCCTCCCACAACGGGGCTCGCCACCGTCGCCTCGAACGGTGGGCCGGTCGTGATGCACCCGGGCACGTCGGGGGCATAGGCGCTGAAGTTGTGTTCAGTGCGTTCGATGACGATGACGTAGCGGTCGCTCACGGCTTGGTCCTCCGGCGAGACCTGGGAGCCCGGCCTGACGTCGGATGCTGGATAGATGTCTGACGCGTTCTCATGTGGCTCAGAGGCCGAGTCACCGCGCAGCCAATGGAGAGCAGCTACCTACAGCTCGACAGCCCCCATCGCCGGTTCCACCACGACGGCTCCCTCGTCCATCTCCGAGATCTCCCAGGTGATCCCGTGGGCTTCCAACTCTTCCGCCTGCGGGAACTCGCCGGAGCGCCGGCGGGCGATCAGGACCGGAATCGTGGGTGTCCCGTACCGCCGCGCAATCTCCTGCCACTCGACGAGCCTGTGGGCATCGTGGTCGTCAGCTGTCACAGATGCTTCGGCAACGACCAGTGCAGAGCCACGCCGGCCCTGCGCGAGCCCATGCCAGTCGGGCTGACTTCGCAACCGACGAAGGTCGGATCCCGCTGCTCCCAGCCGCTGAAAGTAGCGGGCCACCTCCGCGCGCGAGACAGGGCGAACCTCCAATCCGACGGATGCGAGCACTGCTGCGACCCGGTCGCCAAGGTTGACCTCGAATGCGCCGCCGGCGAGCCGCTCCAGGCGGCCCGTGCGGTGATCGATGCGGGAGATGATGGAGGCCAGGTCCTGAAGCCGCTGCTCGGTGCGCTCCTGCGCCGTCGCCAACGCCCTGAGGCTCTCCTCCGTCCGTCCCTGGGCAGCCGCCAGCGCGTCGAGCCGCTGCTCAGTCCGCTCCTGCGCCGCCGCGAGCCGGTCGAGCGCGTCCTCCACGCGATCCATCCGAGGCGGAAGGCCCAGCAGGTCATCGGTGAGGATGACGCGGCGCAACTCGTCTCTCACCGACGGATCCGAGCGGAAGAGTTCCAGCAGGCGGTTGAAGTCGGCGGCCGTCATCGTGGCGATCAGCATAGCAAGTTACCACAACTTTGTGTAGCCAGTGCGCACGTGTAACTCGCGGCGACGCCCCGGGGGTCCCCTGCATCTGATGTAGCATCAATCATCCTGGGTACCCGTCGAAGCACGGTGGTCGCTGACAGCCTGGTGGATGCCTCGGTGATCGCCCTCTGCGAGCGACTGGGCGAGACCAAGGTCGCGACCCTCGACCATCGAAACTTCTCGCTCGTCCCTCCCCACCACTGCGACAACCTGGAGCTTCTGCCGGCCTGACGACGCGGACTTCGAGCTGACGGCCTGCAAGGTGGGAGTGACGGACGGGCCTGGCCCCACCGTGATGGGCTAGAAGAGCACATATCGCCCATACGAAATGCGACGATGCGAAACGATGCCTTACGGTGCGCCTCGTGGTAGGGTGATCCAATGGTGGCCAAGACCATCTCCGTCCGCTTGGATCCCGCCGATGCCGGCCGGCTTGCGAACGAAGCCGCCAGGCTGGGGGTCTCCCCCGGTACCTTCGCGCGTGTATTGATCCGGGCCGGGCTGGACGCTCCGCCGAAGCCGGGGACGTATGCCCGCGCCGCCAAGCTCCGCGCACTCGACAGGCGGGTGCGCGCCGGCTGGCGGGCGGATGCCCCCATCGATTCGGTGGCTCTGGTGCGCGAGGGGCGGGATGAGTTGGAGCGCCGCTCCGACGCGGCAGTCCTTCCACACCGCGACTCGTGACCGCGGTCCTCGACGCCAACCTACTGGTGGTAGCCGCCAACCCTGCCGACGCTCACCACGGGGCTGTCATCCGCCGCGTGGCGGCATGGGATCGCGAAGGCGCGGACCTTCACGCACCTGACCTCGCTCCCTACGAATTCGCGTCCGCGCTCACACGCCTGGCCGCGCTGGCCGGCTGGCCGGCCGACCGGTTGGCGGCGGCCTGGGAGGTTTTCGATCACCTCGCTCTCACCATGCACCCAATAGGGAACGGGGTGCGCGTGGTCACACTGGCGCGCCGGCTGGGTCGCCAGTCGGCCTACGACGCTGCCTACATCGCCCTGGCCGAGCAGCTGGGGGCGGAGCTATGGACCCTGGATCGAAAGCTCGCTGCAAATGCCGAGTCAGTGGGCTTCCCCGTGCGCGTGGTCGTGTAGGCGACGCGCTGCCAGGGACCAGCCTCTGGAATCGTGTGCCGCACCACGCTTGTCTTGGGCAAGCTCATGGGACCCTGTCCCGCAACAGCCACCGCTCGAAGGCGGCGTTGACGAGCTGCCAGCCCGCCGGCGTCGGCCATGCGATCTCCGCCTGCTCCAGACGGCGCAGGGCCTTCTGGACGGACGCCGCCTGATCAACGCCGACCTCGGCGACGAAGCGTCCCTCGAAGGGATGCGCAACCGCGCCGGCCGCGGCCAGGGCGAGCACAAGGCGTTGCTGAACGGAGGAGAGCTCGAGGTACGTGCTGGCCAGCTCCGGAGCCACGGCGTCAACGGCAAGGTTGATGCCCCGATGCACGGCGGCGGTGTCAACGCGCCGCCTTCCCTCCTGGAAGGCCCAGAATGCGAAGAGCTGCACCGTGTTGGGCACACCATGAGCGCTGTCATAAATGAGCCCCGCCACGTCCTCGGCGAGCATCTTCCCCGCCCCCGCGGCCCGCTGCATCAGGAAGCTCACCATGTCGGCACGAGGGATCAGATCCAGGGCCACGGTCATGCCAGTGCCCTTCAACGGCGCGCCCTCGTCGGAGAAGAGGTCCTCCATCAGGTGGCGGCGGCTGCCAGAGAAGACGAGGCTGAGTCCCTGGGTGCGATCGACGATTCCCTTGAACAGGCCGGCGAGGTCCCTGTCGATGCTGGTGACCTTTTGGAACTCGTCGATCACCAGGGCGATCGGCTCCCGCCGGGTTCCCAGCTCGGCCATCAGCCCGATCAGTGAGGCGATGGCGTCCCCCCAGTCGTACTCCCGGCCCATGGGGCGGAAGGTCGTCGAGTAGCCATCGTGCTCGAGGCCGATCACGAGGTACGGGACATGGCGGGTCACCATCTTCCGCCACTCGTCCAGGCGCCGGTGGATCCATCCCTCGGAGAGCGGCAGGAGCGCGCGGCGGAGCTCCTCGGCCACCATGCGGCGGTCGGCGCAGAGCTGAAGATCGACCATGGCCGCCCGCCCACCACCGGCCGTCATGGCCTCGACGGCGACCTTGAGCAGGCTGGTCTTGCCGTAGCGGCGCGGGGACATGAGGATGACGTTCTGGCCCTCGCGCATGCATGAGCTGATGACGCGCAGGGGTCCCTCACGATCGGTGAACCGCTCGCCCGCCACAGCCCGGCCAAACTGGAAGGGGTTGGCCATATGGGTATTATGCTTGATGGCATAATGCTGCTGCGTCCACGTCCGCCCGGCGGACGATCACGGCCGCATCCGGACAGAGTCGCTGGACTGCACCCGCTCTATGCGACCGCTTTGCCCCGGACGGAATCCCTGAACTACGACAGAGCCTGTCGGGCCATTGTGAAGCGGGTGGGATGCGGCTATGCTGGCGCCCGGCTGGCAGCGGCAAGGGGAGTTGACTGGTGGCACTTCAACGCTATGACCCTCCGGCGGAGCTGACCGACTTCGACGGAATCCCGGGGCAGCGAGACCGGTGGAGCGACACCATCTCGGGGTGGTTCGACAGCGTCGTCGATGCCGACGTGCGCAAGCGGATCCATCCGGGTGACCCCTCCCAGTACTTCAATCAACTGACCTCCCCGGTCGCGGGGCTGATGGAGCAACGGATCGTCTGGAATGCCTTTCCCGCCACCCTCCGGGTGTGGTTCGGGCGGGCGCAGGCCCTGGAGATCGCAGATCGCCTCCGGCAGGGAATCGCCGCCGAGGAGCTGCCGCCGGGCGCTGCCGAGGCAGCGACCATCAACCTCGCGTACCGCCTCCAGGACGAGTACTGCGAGTGGCACGTCACCCGCGACGACACCAATCGGATCGTGCGGGTCACATTCACCTCCGAGCCGCCGGAGTACTGGCAGGCGCTGCACGGCGAGACGTTGCTGGACCCGGTCACCGGCGAGGCGCTGTATCCGTTTCCGGGAGACCGCAATCTCGTGCTTCAGCTGTACCGGGATCTCGTCAGCCCCCAGGTCGCGGCGGAGGACCTCGTGTTCAGTGACGACGTGTACCGCCGTCCTGGGGACACCACGCCGATCTTCCGCAAGGGCGAGCACAACCCGTACAACCGCTGGAACACCACCGACGGCATCGTCCATCTCACCAATCCGGTGAATTCGCTGGCCGCGGAGATCATGCTCGCCGGCGATGCGACGGTGCTGCGAGCCGACCGTTCCGGCGGCCTTCTCAGCGACCCTGAGGCGCTCATCTGCTGCGCGGGCTACGGGGGCCCCAACCGAGCCAGCGATCCCACCATCGGCGGCGGCGTCAACCAGCTGGCCCGGATCGGCTGCCCGGTGACCTTGCGCAACCCCGTGGGGCTGTACCTGCACCACCTGGACATGGCCGGGTTCAGCCGGCCTGACGGGGGGCCGATCGATGCCGCGTACTTCCGGGTGGTGCGCGGCAGTGCCGCGGACGGTCTGATCGAGCGAGCGGTGTTCGAAGTCCCCGCCGGCGAGGGCTTCACCGTGAGCGATCTCCGGATCGCCGGCGAGCCGATCCTGTTCGGCGGTCAGATCTCCGAGCGCATCACCATGAACCTGGTGGCGCTGGCGGGCGCCCCCGGCACCTTCAGCAATCAACCGGTCGCGTGCAGCTTCCACTGCTGCGCCGACGACGAGCATCCCAGCTACATGGGGCGCGCCGGCAGCAGGGGCTGCGGACAGGGACAGCATCCGGTCTTCCAGTGGTGCGCCGACGCGCCCCAGGCGACGCCTCTCCAGGTGGCCCGGTCCCGCGTCGCCGATCTCAGGATCGCGCGACGATGACCGAGCTACCCGGTTCGACCGCTGACGAGCCGGCCGCTGATGCACCACCCGCCCCGCCCGCGACGGCCCCGGTGATCGCTGAACCGGCGCTCGACGACGGGGAGATCCAGGGCAACGTCGTGCCCGGATTCATGAAACCCCACATGCGCCTGGTGGCACTGCGGATCGACGATGCCGCGGCGGCTCGCCGCTGGCTGCGGAGCGCCGTGCCACGAGTGACGACATTTCGCGAAGCGATGGGGACCCGGGTCCAGGTCCGGGAGCACCGGCGGCGCCATCCCCTGACCGGCGACGATCGCAACGCCATCATCGCGGACGACAGGGATCCCCTCGCCAATCCTCGACCGGACGGCATCAACGATGCCTGGTTCAACCTGGCGATCAGCCATGAGGGCTTGAGCTCCATCTTCGCCGGTGACAGCACCCGGCTGGCAGAGCTCGACGCCTTCGAGGATCCCGCCTTCCGGCTGGGACTGACGCAACGCTCCCAACTGTTGGGCGATCCCCTGGATCCGGGAGCCGAGGGCCATCCCAGCCGCTGGAAGGTCGGCTCCCCGGGGCGTGAGCCGCACCTACTCCTGATATTTGCTGCCGACCTGGCCGCCGATCTGGTCGAGCTGCACCAGGAGGTGATGGCCTCGGCTCAGGGGATGACCGCGGTCTACGAGGAGGATGGGGCGAAGCTCACGGCGCGAGGCTCGGAGCACTTCGGTTTCAAGGACGGCATCTCCCAGCCGGGCATCCGGGGTCGCTGGGGCGATGCCGGCGAGTACGTGACCCCGCGCACCGTCGATCCCTCGCGGCAGCCGGAGGCCTCGCTCTACGGGCTGCCGGGGCAACACCTGGTCTGGCCCGGCGAGTTCGTCTTCGGCTACCCGGGCCAGGCCGCCGACCCCCTGGAGCCGGGACTGGCGCGGCAGCCCGGTCCGGCCTGGAGCC
>JBHELP010000196.1:0-3625 GCA_046263035.1 Candidatus Dormibacteria bacterium
GCGGGAGCATCGGGTGCCCTGCTGGGCGCCGGGGTGGCCACATACACCGCCGTCCTGCTCGGCGACACCGCCACCCCGAGCTGGCATGCGGCCCACCGCCAGCTGCCGTTTGTTTTCGCCGGCTCGGCGGCGGCTGCCGCGAGCGGCCTGGGCATGCTGGCTACGCCGGTGGCCGAGACGGGGCCGGCACGGCGACTGGCCGTGGGCGGCGTGGCCGTGGAGTTGGTGGCCGGCCGGCGCATGGAGAGCGAGATGGGGATGACCGCGGAACCGCTGCACCAGGGAGTGGCGGGCAAGCTGATGCGCGTATCCCGGGCGCTCAGCATCGCCGGTGCCCTGGCGACCTTGCCGGCAGCGCGGGGCCGGCTGCCGGCGGTGCTGTCGGGGGCGGCGCTCATGGGCGGATCTGTGTGCCTGCGTTTTGCCATCTTCGAGGCCGGGCAGGCGTCGGCTCGTGATCCCCGCTATACCGTCGTGCCCCAGAAGCGGCGTCTCGAAGAGGCCCCGGTGCGGGCCCGGGAGCTCGGCGCGTCACCCTGAAGTTGAACCACCGGTATGACCAACGGTTGACGGTAAACGGTCACGGGTCGCGCCGCAGCCCGGAGTGGCTCAGCATTCGCAGTGCCGGCCGGTGCGAGCGGCCTGCAGGGCCTCGGAAGCCTCACGCCGGATCCACCACATCATCGCCAGGCCGGCCAGAGGGTCGGCCCACCACCAGCCGAAAGCCCGGTTGAGGACCAGGCCCCCGAGCAGGGTCACGGCCATGTAGATGCACACCACGGAGCAGGCCACATCAGCCCGGAGGCCGGGATTGTCGAGCCGCTCGGCCAGCCGTCGCCTCCACCACCACAGCCCGGGCATCACCACCAGGACGGCCAGGGCGAGCACGATGCCCAGCGTGGATGGCTCCGCCTCGACGCCCGCGGTCAGAGTGTAGACGGTGGAGACGACGATGTACGCGATCAGTCCCCAGAGGCCGTAGCCCACCAGACGGGTTGCCCGCCGCTCGGCGGCCGTGTACTCCCCGTGACCGTTGCAGTCCTCACCGCGCAGTTGCGTGAAGACGACCACGGCGGTGAAGATCTCGATACCGCTGTCGATCCCGAAGGCGGTGAGGGCCACGGAGCGGGCGGCGACGCCCGTGAGAATGGCAACCGCTCCCTCGACGATCATCCAGGAGGCGGTCAGCACCTGTGCCACCAGCGCCTGGCGAACCAGCTGACCTCGCCCGGTGACCCTCGTGCTCACGATCAAACCTTACGCCGGTGAGCTCGTCCGCAGCCTCCGCCGGCGCTGGTGCGTGTCAGGGGGCGGGCGTCGGTGACGACCCGAAGGAAAGGAGTGGGGTTGAGTTGCTGGATTGGGAGGCGGACACGGCGTCGAAAACGCGAGCAACCGATCCGTCGGGTGTCACGCAGGTCTGGAACTGCGCCACCACCGAGGCGCTGGTGGGACTCGGCGATTCGGAGACGCTCATGTCCCGCTCGCTGGTTATGCGGTACCGGTGCGCCGCACCCCCGTGATCCCGCCAGGTGAGAAGTGTGCCGACGGGCATGTGCATCAGGGGGGTGAACACGCCGGGGTTGTGGCCCAGGAAGTAGCGGCGATCGGTGATGCAGGTGTCGAGCGCGGCTTCGTCACGTTGCAGCGCGGTTGATCCCGAGCAGTCCGCGTAGGTGCCCACGTGGACCTGCAGACTGCCATCGTCGCTGGTCAGGCAGTCCACAGCGCCGCACGGTATGAAGGCCGGAGGCGGCGTGTCCGCGACCACGCGGGGCACGGCCGCCACCTGTGGAGGGTGGGTCGCGGCCGGCACCGCACTTGGCTTCGGAGGCGCAGCGGTGGCTGCGACCGGGTGTGGCTTCGGTGGCCTTGGTGCACTCACTGTGGCGATGGTCGGCGGCGGCATCTCGGGGACGGGCACGGCCGTAGAGGCCGGCGATGGGAGCGGAGCCGACGCCGATGGTGAGGGGGGGCCCGCTCGCGGCGTCACGGTGGCAGACCTCGGGGCCCCGGTCTCGCCGACCTGGGCAATGCCCCCCACCAGGGTCACCGCAGCCATCGTCAAACCCAGGCCGCCGGCACCGGAGAGGCGCACAATTGAGCGACGGGCACGGCTACCGGCAACCGCGGTCCACAAGCGACTCGGATCTTCCCCTCCCAACATGAGCACGACAAGGGTACGACGGATGCGGCCTCCCGTCACCATCCGAATTGGCTGCGGGTTGGTGCGTACGCATTCCATGATGCGGTCGTGGATGCGGTCGTGATCCGCTGGGCCGCCGTCAGCCGGCGGAGGGACACCGGCGCCGTCCGGGCCACTCTCGAGGCGGCCCGGCTGGCTCTGGAATCCAATCCCCGGCAGGCGGAGCGACGGGCTGCCAGGGCAGTCCGGGATGTCCGGCGGCTGGAGGACCGTTCGCTGCGCGCCGAGGCCCTCACGGTGTGGGCCGAGGCTCTGCTGGCTCTAGAGCGCCATGGTGACGCGCGGGCCGCCGCCGGCGAGGGGGCCCAGCTCGCGCCGTGGCATGCCCGGGCATGGCGAGCCGCCGCCACCTCCGCCCGCCGGTCGGCCGAGCCCGCGGAGGCCGTGACGGCACTGCGGAGGCTGGTGGAGCTGAGGCCCCGGGATGCGGAGGCATGGCACGAGCTGGGCCGGGCCTCCTGGTGGACCGGTGACCGGGACGGCGCCGGCGAGGCCTTTGGCAGGGCGGCCCGGCTCGATCCGAGACGGTTCGTCGTCCCCATCCGGGTGGCCACCGTGGAGTTTCAACGGATCGCCGTCGAGGTGTGGCGTTCCATACCCGATCCCTTCCAGACAAGGATGGCCAATACCATGGCGACCATCGAGGAGCTGCCCGACGCCGAGGATGTGGCCGATGGCCTCGATCCCGACGTTCTGGGGCTGTACGAGGGAGGCACCGCCCTCGAGGAGGCGGACTGGTTCGAGCGCATACTCATCTTCCAGCGCAACCATGAGGCGGTCTGCGCCACCCTTGGGGAGTTGCGCGAGGAGGTGCGGCGCACCATCCTGCACGAGGTGGGCCATCACTTCGGCATGGACCACGACGAGCTCCCCTACTGAGGACGGCCGGCGGCGAGGGCGCGGAGCTTGGTCACCGTGTTCCAGTTGCGCGCCGTGGCGGTGACACCGAGGCGCTTCTCCCAGAAGGCGTAGTTGAGCCTGAGCTCTCTGATCCCGTAGGGAGACCACACGAAGATCTCCCGCCGCCCAACTCGGAAGATCTCCGGCGCGAAGCTTTGCGCGTCGATGCCGGCCAGAAGATCCGGGTCCGGTTTCGCGGACAGGAAGGTCACAAGGTACCTCGCCGGGTCCACGGCCACATCGGCGAGCGGATTGCCGTCCACGAGGGTGGCGAGCTCGGTTCCATCCCGTACGAAAACACGAACCCGCAGGCCCAGCTGGCTGATGAGCTGCTCCTCAATCAGCGTGGCGGCAACGTCCGGTGAGGATGTGGAGGTGAACACGACGTTGCCGCTCTGCAGGAGGGTCTGGATCCCATCAAACCCGAGACCCTCCATGAGCTCGCGCAGCCGGGCCATGGGGATCATGTTGTTGCCGCCAACATTGATGCCCCTGAGGAGGGCCACCATCCTGCGGGCC
>JBHELP010000197.1:0-4000 GCA_046263035.1 Candidatus Dormibacteria bacterium
GGCCTCCCACGCGCCTGCTGCGATCGCAACCACGCCGGCCATTGGTTTGCCTGGGTCCGGATAGCCCTGGACAGCCACGGGGGCGGTGCGCGTGACTGTGGTTCCATCACCAAGTTGCCCCTTGTCATTTTTTCCCCAGGCCCAAATCGAGCCGTCGGCTTTCAGTGCAAGGTTGTGTTTCCCGGCAGCGGCAATGGCGGTGACACCGGTCAACTCGGGAACCTGTACGGGAGTTTTTTTGCTTGCCACGGACCCGACCCCGAGTTGGCCAGAGTCATTACCGCCCCAGGCCATGACCGACCCGTCAGCTCTGAGTGCGAGGCTGTGCGACTCGCCGGCAGCCACCGCGGTCACACATGGCATTGGCGCAAATGGCGATGACATGGCGCAGGCCGACGACAGTCCCGCGACGGGTACGGGGCTCAGCCTGTCCCTCGAGGTGCCGTCGCCCACCTGCCCGCGGTAATTGCTCCCCCATGCCATGACCGATCCATCAGCCCTCACCGCCAGGCTGTGAAAATTGCCCGCGGCCACGGCCACAACGTCGCCAGTGCCGGTCGCCTCGAGGGGCTGGCTGGTGCTCACCGTTGAGCCGGCGCCGAGTTGCCCATTGTAATTGAGCCCATAGGCGAAGACGCGGCCCGCCGGGGGGGATTCCGCTGCCGCAGGCGCCGTGGCCAAGGCCAGCGGCACCATCGATCCCAATAGCGCCACAATCGCGGCCCAGCTGGCGCGTCTCATCGCCGGCGCCGCCCGATCAGCTCGGTGGTAGTGCCCGCCAACGGTGATTCATGAACCGGCTCGCCAGCGCTCTGATCCTCTGACTCAACGCGCGTCTGATACGGACGCGACCTGGCCCAGTACTGCTCGAAGGCCTCGGTGAGGACCTCGGCAGCGCCGGGATGCTCGATCAACAGGAAGACCGGATAACCGGCAGCGGCCAGGATGGGATCGGTCATCGCCATCAGCACCACCCGGCGATCGAAGATCACCAGCTTGATCGGCAGCACATCGACCACCCGGCCCTCGGCGCCGGCGGCGTGGTACGCATCGTGCACGGTGTGGATCAGCGGGTGCTCGTCCTCGCCGGCATGTCCGGCCTCGTAGAGCACTTTCGCCGCCACTCCCCGCGCCAAGGCGTCCATCACCGCGGGGTTGGGTGCCTCGGTGTAGCCGGCATAGGGCGGCCGCGTGAACATCAGCAACTCGGTAGTCGCCCCGCCCAGCAACCGCCCGTACTCCCGGCTGGTGGCCGCGCCGTCGGGCAGCAACCGCAGATAGGGGGCCGGCGCCGAGGGGTGCTCGGGCAACATCTTGTTGAGCAGCTCCCGAGCCTGCTCGGCGCGGCGGTCTGATTCCTCGAGGCGCTCGCGCTGCAGGGCGCGGAGCCGGTCGATGACCGCGTCCGGGCCGATGCTGGCCCAGGTGGCCACGCCCCGATCGGGAAGCAGCTGGGCCAGGCCCTGGGCGGTCAGGCTCTCCAGACAGGCGTACATGTTGGGCCGCGGCACCTTGGCGTGGACCGCAAGCTCGCTGGCCGTTCCCGTCCCGCAGAAGAGCAGGGCCAGCAGCGCTCTGGACTCCGCACCGGACATGCCGATGCGCTCGAACTCCTGAGCGAGCTCACCGAACTCGGCCCCCGGGGCCGCCTGAGTGGGCTTGGGTGTGTATCGCCGCATCGGGATGATCCCCCTCTCTCGGAGCTCCCAGGTTTCCCTCTCGGGTCGGGTGGTGGTGGTGGTGAGCTCCTTCATGTCGTCGCGCTAGATACTACTAGCCGGTGGCGGAGAAGTCAAGCCGTACTACGCGTGGGCACGTGACCAGGCATTGCGGCATCCTGTGCGGGCGCTCCCATCAGCATCGCCGACGTTATGCGCAGCTCCGACAGCGCGGCGATGAGAGCGTCCAGCGCGACCTGATCGGATGATGGCGCGATGCCGACTGCGCCATCACCTATGCCACCGTGTGATGGCAACGCCTGGAAGGCGCACACCCGCTCAGGGCCCCACCGGAGGTGGAATCGCCTTGATCGTCAGCAGGAGATGTAGGGGTTGGTGGGGGAAGGCCGCAAATCCATGTGCTGGTAGAACTGCGCTGAAGCCAGGTCGATGGCGTCGACGATGACGGCCCACGCTGGAATTTCCTGCTGCACGACTCGCCCCAGAGCATCGCGGAGGAGGTGGGCACCCAGGCCGCGACCCTGGTGATCCTGATGGACCGCGAGGCGGCCAAGCAGATACACGGGCACATCGGGATAGCGCGGCAATCTCTTCCGGACCTCAGGCGGTAGCCCGGTGAGGCGCACCGCTCCCGCGGCGAGCGTGTAATAGCCGATGACACCCTCCGGGTCAATGTCGTCGACCAGGCAGAAGGTCGCGCATAACCTTCGACGGGCGTCCTGACTTGCCTCTGGGCGGCGAGATGGCGATCGAGCGGAACGACTCCCGATCGGAACGCGGCGGGCAGAGCGTCGTAGCCGTCCGCGGCGGTAGAGATGGCTGTAGGTGCGGCCGATCATGCGCAGGCTGTTGTGGCCCCGAGGCGCGGGCCAGCTGGACCGGGTTCATCCGCTGCCGGATCGCCTCCGTGGCGAAGGAGTGGCGGAGCAGCTCGCCCACCGAAGGCCAGCGAAAGGGATTTATATGGAGTGTGGGCGGAGCAGGACTCGAACCTGCGACCTTCTCGGTGTAAGCGAGACGCTCTAACCAACTGAGCCATCCGCCCGGTGTCGCCGCCGTACTCTACCGGTGGCCACAGGCTCTACGCCCTTCACCTGTGCCCACCACGCCGGTTGACCGGTGTCGCCGCCGTACTCTACCGGGTGGGCGCACCTCGACCATCGGGATGGACCTCCTCGATGCGGCCGTCGGCATGGGCGGTGAGCACCAGGTCGGTCATACCCAGGAAGAGGCCGTGGCCGACCAGCCCCGGTATGGCATCCAGCCGCCCGGCCAGCTCCTCGGCGTCGGTTATGGTGCCGTAGTCGCCGTCGGCGAGGAGATTGCCGTTGTCGCTCATGAGCGGTGCGCCATCCCCGTCGCGACGGAGCGAGAACGAGGCTCCGGTCTCCCCCAGTGCCGCCAGGGTGTGCTCCACGCCGAAGGGAACCAGCTCCACGGGCAGGGCGCCGGCAAGCTCGCCGCGCATCTTGGCGGCGTCGACCACGACCACGAAGCGGCGGGCCGCGGCGGCGACGATCTTCTCACGCACATGTGCACCACCCCCTCCCTTGATCAGCCGCAGACGAGGATCCACGCAGTCGGCGCCGTCCACCGCCAGATCGACGCCCTCGGTACCGAGCTCGACGATGGGGATGCCCTCAGTGCCGGCCAGCTCCTCGCTGGCGCGCGATGTGGCCACGCCGCGCAGCCGAAGCCCCTCATCGCGTGCCCGTTTTGCGGTGGACACGATGAACCAGTGCGCCGTGGATCCGGTGCCGAGACCAAGGGTCATATCGTCCTCGACAAGCTCTGCCGCAGCCCTGCCGGCCGCGCGCTTGGCCTCCTCGACATCCATCGCGACAGAGTACCGTGGCAGGCCCGGGCGCCGTTGCCCGGCTGCGGGGAGACTACGAGGCCATCCGCCTCCGAAGGTCGTTGACGGACATGACCTCCCCCGGCGCAATGCCGTCCGGCTGGCGCATGTACGTCTCCTGCACGGTGAAGATCGCCTCGATGAGCTCGGGAGCCCGGGTCCGCGACGTGAAGACCACGCCGCGGCGGCGCAACTGGACGAGCACCCGCCGGGGTATGGCGCCGCCTCGCACATTGATCTCCTCGAGCTGGGCGAGCAGTCCGTCCAGCTCGCACAGCACCTCACGACGCGCGATGCGCGTACTCTCCTCCTCGGGGGCCCAGGTCAACTGATGGACGACGCGGTTTCGGACGAAGGTGGCCATGGCGCTTCCCTTTGGTCCCCGCACCGGCCCGCATGGTGGACGTTGAGAAAGCGGACGAGCCGGATGAGGTTCCCAGGCGGGATTGTAACGAGACTGGTCCCG
>JBHELP010000198.1:0-3417 GCA_046263035.1 Candidatus Dormibacteria bacterium
GGTCTTCTTCAACCTCATCCTGGAGCGCCAGTTTCATCTCGACGCCTTCCACCGGGGCGCCGTGGACTCCCTCATAGCCGGCGGCGATGTCATCGGCATCCCGCTCGGCGGCCTCATCGGCGACCGTATCTTCCGCCGGCATCCGCCCCGGGCGATCGTCTTCGTGGGCATCAGCCTGGCGGTGGCGGGTGTTCTCGGCGTGATCGCACTGTACCTGCCGGGACTCACCCTCTTTCTGATCGGCAATGTCATCGCCGAGGTCATCGGCGCCCTCGGGTTCGTGCCCGTGACAACCTTTATCGGCGCGGTGAGCCCCTACCGGCTGCGCTCGCTCGGCTTCGCCCTCATGGGTCTCTACGTCGTGGTCTTCGGCGGGCTTCTCGGCGGCATCTGCGCCGGGCTGCTCAGCAACCACCTCGGTCCCCGGGCCGCACTGACCATCCTGGTCCCGCCCGCCACCATCATCGGCGGCGCGCTCATGGCCTACGGTGCCCGGCACGTCCGCCGCGACCTGTCCCTGGTGGTGGAGGAGATCCGCGAGGAGCGCGACGAGCGCGAGCGGATGGCCGGGGCCGGCTCCGAGGCGGTGCCCATGCTCCAGGTCCGCAACCTGGACTACAGCTACGGGCACGTGCAGGTGCTCTTCGATGTCGGCATCGAGGTGCGCCGCGGTGAGGTTGTTGCTCTCCTTGGCACAAACGGGGCGGGCAAGTCCACGCTGATGCGCGCGATCAGCGGCTTGGGCATACCGGATCGCGGAGTCGTGCGTCTGGAGGGACGCACGGTCACCTACCTCGACGCCGAGCAGCGCGTCGAGCTGGGCATCATCCAGGTCGCCGGGGGTCGGGCCATCTTCCCCCATCTCACCGTACGCGAGAATCTCCAGCTGGCGGCGCGGCATCTCGCCGCCGGCCGGCAGCGTTCCCGGGAGCGGCTGGAGGACACCCTGCAGCTCTTCCCCGCGCTCGCCGACCGCCTGGGTCAGGCCGCCGGGACCCTGTCGGGAGGCGAGCAGCAGATGCTGGCCATCGCCAAGGCGCTCCTCCACGAGCCCCGCATCCTGCTCATCGACGAGCTCTCGCTGGGCCTTGCCCCGGTGGTGGTGCAGGATCTGCTTCTGATCATCGAACGGCTCAAGGGCCGGGGCATCAGCATGCTCATCGTGGAGCAGTCCATCAACGTCGCCCTGGCGATCGCCGATCGCGCGTACTTCATGGAGAAGGGACAGGTGCGCTTCGAGGGTGCCGCCGAGGAGCTGGCCGAGCGCGACGACCTGGTTCGCGCCGTGTTCCTGGGGCGAACGGCGCACGACTGAGCTGAACACCGTCGCTACGTCGCACACGATGTCCGGGCTGGCAGGACTGGTATTCGGACCCGAGTACCTCAAGATCGGCGTTCTAACCGGGCTCGCCTACGGGGTCCTCGGCGCCGGTCTGATCCTGGTGTATCGCGCCACCCGGGTGATCAACTTCGCCCACGGGCAGATCGGCGGGTTCTGCGCCACCGTCTTCGCCAAGCTGGTCCTCGACGAGGGGTGGAGCTATTTTCTAGCGGCCCCGGCCATGCTCGCCCTCGGCGGCGTGGTCGGTGCTGTGGTCGAGCTGACCGTGATCAGGCGGCTCTTCACCGCCCCGAGGCTGGTGCTCCTGGTGGCCACCATCGGCGTGGCCCAGCTGCTGCTCCTCCTGCAGCTGGTCGTGGCCCACATCGACAGGTATGACGAGGGGTTCCCGGTCGGCCTGGATCGCACCCTCCGCATCGGGGGTTTCCTGGTCCGCGGCGAGGACATCATGATCGCCGCGATCATCCCCGTCCTGGTGGCCGGGCTCTGGTCGCTGCTGACCCAGACCCGGTACGGCCTCGACATCCGGGCCTGCGCCGAGAACCCCGACGCGGCACGGCTCGAGGGGGTCCGCATCCGACGCGTCTCCACCCTGGTGTGGGCGCTCGCGGGCGTGCTTGCCGCCGCCACGGCGATCCTCACCAGCCCCTACACGGTGGTCATCAACGTGCCCCAGCAGGCGCTTGATCCCACCCTTCTGCTCAAGGCCCTGGCGGCGGCGATGGTGGGCCGCCTGGTATCGCTGCCACTGACCCTGGCGGGGGGCATTGGCGTGGGGATGGGGGAGGCCCTGATCCGCGCCAACGTCTCCAATCCGGACGTCGTCGACATCGCGCTCTTCGTCGCCGTGGTGTCGCTGGTGGTCCTCCGGGCCCGGCGAATCTCCGAGACGGCGGGCAGCTACCAGCTGGCTCCCCAGGTGCGCATGCTCCCGTCC
This sequence comes from Candidatus Dormibacteria bacterium, assembly GCA_046263035.1. GTDB lineage: Bacteria > Chloroflexota > Dormibacteria > Aeolococcales > Aeolococcaceae > JBHELP01. Next base: position 2,280 of record JBHELP010000198.1, read on the forward strand.
CGGCTGGCCACCGTGTCCTGGGTCAGGCGCCTTCCCCTGGCAGCCGGCCTGGCCGCCCTGCTCGTGGCCATGCTCCTGCCGGTCCTCTTCCCCTCGCCCTCGAAGATCTTCCTCTTCAGCGAGGTGCTCATCTATGCCCTGGTGGCGCTCTCGCTGACGGTGCTCACCGGCTGGGCCGGACAGCTGTCACTGGGTCAGTTCGGCTTCGCCGGCGTGGGCGCGGCTGCGGCGGCAGGGCTCACCCTTCGCGGTGTCCCCTTTCTGGCCGCGCTGGCGCTGGCCACCCTTCTGGGCGTGCTAGCCGCGGTGGTCGTGGGGCTCCCGGCGCTGCGGGTGCGGGGATTGTTCCTCTCCATCACCACCCTCGCCTTCGGCACCGCTGTGATCGGGCTCTGCGCGCTGCTGCTCGGCAACCATGTGCTCAGCGACTCCGCTCTGATGTCCCTGACGCGGCCGGTGGTCGCCGGGATCGACTTCAGCGATCAGCGCAATTACTACCTGCTCTGCCTGGCGGTGCTGGCCCTGGCGGTGCCGGCGGTCTCCCGGCTGCGGCGCAGCGGCATCGGCAGGACCCTGATCGCGGTGCGCGACAACGAGGCCAACGCAGCGGCCTTCACCGTCTCACCGACGATCGCCAAGCTGAGCGCGTTCGCGGTGGCCGGGGGTTTGGCCGCGCTGGCGGGAGCGTTGCTCGGGGGACTGGTGGTCAACTTTGACGCGAACCTGTTCTCCATGGACGAGTCGCTTCGCGTCGTGGCCATCGCCGTGGTCGGTGGGCTGGGCTCCGTGGCCGGCGCCGTGATGGGTGCGGTGTACGTGCTCGGGCTGCCCGCGCTCTTCGACAACTCCCCCGAGGCGGTGCTGCTGACCAGCTCCGCGGGGCTGTTGATCATGCTCATGTACCTCCCAGGGGGCCTGGCCGGAGTGGCGCATTTCATTCGCGATCAGCTGCTGGCGGCGGTGGTCCCGACCGGCGGCCCCGATCCGGTCGCGGGCGGCGACGGACCTCCCGAGCCCAGCGTGACGACCGGCCCCACGGCGCGCCCGTCAAACCGGCCGGCTCCCGCCGCCACGACGACGGCTGCCGCGACGGCGGTGCCCGGGGACATGGCACCTCGGGCGCCGGCCGGCGAGCGGG
>JBHELP010000199.1:0-2595 GCA_046263035.1 Candidatus Dormibacteria bacterium
CCGCTCCCGAGCCGGCGAGCTGCTCAGCTGTCGCGAACGGCGTAGACGACGAAGCGCTGATTGAAGCCGTTGCCCACCCAGCTGCCCGTGCAGGTGATCAGGGTGAGGTGGGCCACGCCGCCGGCCGCGTCGGCCGCCTTGTCCTGGCTGCGGCCCGTGTTGGCACCGAGGCCGAAGATCCGGTTGAGGATTGCCGGGGCACTGGCCTGGGCCAGGGTGTAGGCGCGGGCTTCGGTGACCCGAAAGTGCATGGTCTCACCGGTCTTCGTGTTGCGGACCTCGATACCGTCGCCGGTGGTCATCTGGCAGATGCGGCTGAAGACCCGCAGCCGGGCGAGGGTGTCGGTGACGTGTCCCGCGATGGTGGCGGTGCCCGGAGCGCCCGGGGTGGCCCCATCCCGATACCAGAAGGCCTCATCCCAGATCTGGCTGTTGGCCGGCCCGAAGGGCGCATCCATCTGTCCGGCACGATTCTTACCGACGGCCAGGACGGGCGCCGACAGCCCCACCCTCGGGACCGCCAGGACCAGGGGCGTGTTGACCGGTGCCGCCACCAGCGACAGCGCCGGGGCGGCCGATGGCTTCGGCACCGGCGTGGCCGGCGTGGGCGTGGGCGTGGTGGGGGAGAGGGGGACGTCGGCCCGGCTCAGCGTGGCCGGTGGGGCGAGTGCGGCCCCACAACCTGCCATGGCAAGCATCGCGGCCAGAAGCGCCGCGGCGGGAGCAGCCGACACTGAACCGCGATGTGCCGCGAGGCCATCCAGGAGTTTCTCTGTCACCCGTGCGGGACAGGGGTGCGGGCACCGAAGACGCATGGTGGGATCGTATCCCTTCACCGACAGCCCATTGCGGTCTCTGCCGATCGACGACACGGCGGCAACGACCCAGCGGCCGACACAGCTGCCTCACCACACAGCGGCATCACCACACACCGGCCGGGGTCCTCAATACGGGGCACAGGGACCTCCGCATCGCATGCCCTGTCATCGGCATCCCCGATCAAAAGCAAAATTGCGTACTTGGTACTCAATCCACGCGTCTCGGACGGGCACATGATGTCCTCATGAGCCTTCTGCTTCTCTTGATCGCTGTGCTGGTCCTCGCCACGGCCAGCCTTGACCGTCAGACCCTCGCATAGGCCTGACGGCACCGGACCCGCATGGGCCCACCGGAGCCGAACCCGACATGGGCCCGACGGCGCCGGCCTCCTGCATAGGCCCGACGGCACCGGTGTCCCGCATAGGCCTGGCGGCGCCGGGCCGGTCCGTGCCCCCGTGTGCGAGCTCCCACGGCCAGGTGCCGTTCCCGTGAAGAACAGCGGCGATACCATATTCCTCACCGTGAGGAGAAGGGGACACGATCACTACCGTGCGCCACTTCCGCATGGCCGGCGGCAACGACGGCCTCCGGCCTCGGCGCCACCACGGGCGCCTAGCGGCCCGCGGCAACGACGGGCTCCGGCGTCGACGCGGCCACTGGCGCCCTCCGGCCGGCAGCCACGGTGGAAGCTGCTGCGTCCGGCGCTGACCGCACTTTTCATCCTTCCCCTGTTCGCCCTCCAGGTGGCCGCCGGAACCGCGACGCCCAATGATCCCGCATTCACCGCGGGCGATCAGTGGGGCCTGGGCGGCGCACCGGGGAGTAGCAACGCCACTGCCGCGTGGCCGGTGAGCACAGGGGGCGGAGTTCTGATCGCCGATGTGGACACCGGCGCCGACTTCTCCCATCCGGATCTGGCCGGCAGGCTGATCCCGGGAGCTCATTTCTACCAGGACTCCAACGGCAACACGGTTCAGGACGGCAATGTTGCCGACGACAACGGCCACGGAACGATGACCGTCGGCATCATGGTGGCCGACACCAACAACGGCGTGGGGATCGCCTCCGTCGCCCCAGACGCCCGCGCACTCGTCATCAAGGCCCTCGATCGAAATGGCTCGGGCACCACCGACACAGTGGCCCGCGGGATTCGTTATGCCGTCGCCTATCGGGGGTCCTCGGGCGAGCGCGTCCGCGTCATCAATCTCAGCATCGGCAGCGACCTTCCGGCCCTCCTCTCGGTGCTGGGCAGCGCAGCCATGCGGGATGCCATCACCTATGCGGCCCAGAACGACGTCGCGGTGGCCGCTGCGGCAGGGAACACCGGCAACGGACTGCTCTCAGCCAACGACTACGGGTCAATCGCCGGCGTTGCCCTGGTCGTGGGAGCGGTGAATCGGGACGGCGCCCGGGCGCCCTACTCGACCGACGGCAACATCTTCGCCCCGGGCGGTGACTCCTCCGGGGGGAGCGACCCCAAGCACGAGATTCTGTCGACCACGATCGGCCAGCACTACGCGTTTGCCGAGGGCACCTCGTTCTCCGCGCCTCATGCGGCTGGGGTTCTCGCCCAGCTCATCGCCACTGGCTACAACGCGGCCGATGCCCGCCGCCGGATCCTGGCCACGCCTGCGAATCGAGCGGGCCTCCCTGAGCTGGATGCCGGCGCGGCTGTGGGCGGCGGCGGTCCCGGGGCCGGTGGCGGCAGCGCCGGACCCGCGGGGAAACAGGCAGGCCGTGGGACCGGCCCAGGTGGCTCACCGGCCGGGCGGGGGG
>JBHELP010000200.1:0-7867 GCA_046263035.1 Candidatus Dormibacteria bacterium
GTCCTGCTCTGTGCCGGCCGGCTCAGCCGGGAGAAGGGTTTTGACATCGCGCTTGAGGCCTTCGCCAGGGTGTGGCAGGAGCTGCCCGAGGCACGTCTCATCATCGCCGGTGGCGGGGCGGAGCAGGAGGGACTCGTCGCCCAATCGGCGGCGCTCGGACTGCAGGAGGCGGTCGACTTCCATGGCTGGGTGTCACCGCCGGAGATGCCGGCCGTGCTCAACCAGGCGACGGCGGTCGTGGTCCCGTCGCGGCTCGAGGGTTTCGGCCTGGTCGCCCTCGAGGCCTCGCTCATGGGCCGGCCCGTGATCGCCTCGCGCGTCGGAGGTCTTCCCGAGGCTCTCGGTGAGCAGGAGGAGGCCGGGCTGCTGGTGCCCCCAGGGGATCCCGGCGCCCTGGCCACCGCCATGCTCCGCCTGCTCCGGGATCCGGCCGAAGCCCGCCGCCGCGGCAAGGCTGGACGGCTCCGCGCGCAGCGCGAATTTCCGCCCGGCCGGCACATTGACGGTTACCATGCGCTGTACATGCGAGTGGTCAAGGAAACGAGTTCGATTGCCTGACACGCAGCGATTTCGCCTCAACGCCGAGCGTGTCACAGCCAAAATCATGGACGGCGAGGCCATCATCATCGATGTCGTCACCGGCCGCTACCACAGCCTGGAGGGCACGGGCGCGCCGATATGGTCGCTGCTGTCTGGGGGCGCCACGGTCACAGAGGCCGCGGGCTCGATCACCGACGGCTACGAGGTCGACGCCCCCACCGCCCGCCACGACGTCGAACGGATCCTCGAGGAGCTCGTCGCGCAGGAGTTGCTGGTGATGGACGCCTCGGCCGCCACACCGGACCCCTCCCCGGCGCCCGCGCCCAGGCCAGGCGACTCCGCCGCGCCGCCGCCCGCGTCCGGGCGCCTCCCATATCTGGCTCCGGCGCTCACCACCTTCACGGACATGGAGGACCTCCTCGCCTTCGACCCGCCCCTGCCGGCCATGGACACGCAGGTCTGGAGGGCGCCTCCGCCGCTGACATGAGCCCGGGCCCCGGGGGGCGAGTGAGGGCGCAGTCGGCCATGCCGGGGGCCCTATCCGTGCTGCTGCCCTCGCCAACGCAAACGCTCTTTCTCAGGGCCTGCCTGCCGACGGGCGAGACGGGCCGGGCCGCGTTTGACGCCTGGTGCGCACGCGTGGGCGACCCCGCCATGGCACTCCGCAATCCCAGGCATGCCGACCGCCGGATGCGACCGCTGCTGCTCTCCAGCACCGCTCGGAACGGCGCCGGGATCGGCCACGACCTCGTGGTCATGTGCCGCGCCGCCCGTCTGGCGGAGGAGCTACGTCTTCCGCAGCTCATCGAGGCGGGCCACGAAGCCCTGGAGCGAACCAGGGCGGCCGGCGTGCCCGTCATCATGCTGCGGGGTCCGGTTCTTGCCAAGGCCGCCCACGGGGATGTGGTGCTGCGGCACTGTCACGACATCGACCTCCTGGTCCCACCGGAAGCCATCGGGGACGCCGTGGGGGCGCTGGCGCCCTGGCCGGGCCAGAGCCTGCGGCAGGGCCGGCGGCTCACCCACCCCTCGGGATCGCTGATCGCGCTCCACAGCCGCCTCTACCACGAGCCCCACTACTGCGGCCCTTTCCCGGAACTCTCCACCGGTCAGGTCGCGGCCATGCCTGCGGCCCGTCCGATCCCGGCGCTCGACCCCGCCGACCTGCTGGTATACGTGTGCGCCCACGAGGTGGACGTGGGCTCGACCAACTCCTTGCGGTGGGCTGCCGACGCCTGGGGTCTCATCGATCGCACCCCGGAGCTGGATTGGGATCGGGCTTTCGCCACCGCCAGGGCGGGCCACCTGGTGCTGCCCCTGCTGCTGCTCCTCGCCTGGCTGCGACGCGAGCTTGACGCCGCCATACCGGAGGAGTTCCTCGAACGCCTGGGGGAGGCGGCCGCCGGCCTCGAAGCCGTCGACCGCGATTGCATCCTCGACCTGGCGCGAAAGCGGTCGGGTGCCGTCGCGCTAGTTCGGGCGGCAGACCGGCGGGAGCGCCCACGGCTGTGTGGCACGCTGCTCTGGCCGTCGCCAGGCTACCTGCAATTGCGCCGCTCGGGACAACGCCGCCGGCCGCCGGCCCTGGCACGCGCCGCGCGTGTCTGGGGAGGGATCGCCGCGACCATCAGGGCAACCTGAAGGAGCCCGGTCACCAGAGGGTCAGGCGGCCTGTGCAGCAGCGATCGACGCGTCGATCTCGTTGAGCAGCTTTACCTTCGGCACGTAGCCGACCAGGCGGCGACGGCTCCGGCCGTCGACGTAAAGGTCCATGGTCGGCACCGAGAGCACGGAATGGTTCGCCTGGAGATCCGGGTCGGCGTCGACGTCGACGGCCACCACCCGGAGGCTTCCACTGCGTTCGGCGGCCACCTCCTCGAGGACGGGTGCGAGCGCGCGGCACGGCGGGCACCAGGAGGCGGTGAACTCGACGAGCACGGGACCGTCGGCATCGAGGACGTCCTGCCGGAAACGGTCTGCGGAGGTGTGGGCAACATGGGTCATGGCGACGATCCTCTGGGTGGGCTGGTGGTCACCGCCTTGTAGGCGGCGCAGTTCGAAAAGAAGTGGAGGCCGGGGCGGGGACGGGGCGGCCGCCCGCGGGCCGGAGGGGGAGGGGCGATGTCCTCCGCGACGTAGCGTTCCCACACCGCCTGGCGCGACATGCCGAGCCGGTCAGCGATCTCCTGCCAGCTCATGCCGGCGGTGCGCGCGGCCAGGACCGTGGCGGCCCGGCCGGTACCGAGCAGGCAGGAGAGGGAACGCAGCGCCACCAGGCGGTCGGCGATCGGAAGTGCGGCGAGCGCCGATTGGATCGTCGCTATCGCGGCATCGGCCGCGGGGCCGGAGGACGTGTACATCGTAATGTCAAGTATACCTGAGAATACGGCCGACCGTCGCCGAGGCCTCGCCGAGGTCGACGGCGAGCACGCTGGTGATCGCCAGCTCCCGGCCGTGGGCGGCCGGATGTCGACACCTGGGTTGGGTGCCCGCTATCCTGGCCTCGACATGGAAGTTGTCGACCCGTCCGCGGTTCACGATCGCCAACTGGCCCTCGTTCTCGTCGACCCCCGGCAGGGTGGCGAATCCGCCTTCGTCGTCCAGGGTCGGGGACTGTGCCAGGAGGGCAGGCTGCTCTTCGCGATGCCCGCCGGGAGTGTGTCAACTCTGGATATCCCGGACGAGGCCCTCCACGAGCTCAGCGCCGTGGACGACGAACTGGAGGAACTGCTCGGTGACGCGGAGTACTGGCTTACACTCACGGTCGGTTCAGGCCTCGGTGAGGTTGCGCCTCGGGAGCTGATCGCCGCCGGCATCAGCTGGCCCCCGCCCGGCGCGGGCAAGGCAGAGACCTTTACCGGGGGAGGGTCCGCCGAGGAAAGTTCGGCTGGAGCAGGGGAAGTGACAGGATCTGAGCAGAACAAGACGCTGGTCCGGCGCTTCTACGAGGAGATCGACAGTGGCAACCTCGACGCCATGGACGAACTGGTTGCCGAGGATTACATCGACCACAATCCGCCGCCCTTTCCCGGTCTGTCGATGGGCAGGGAAGGCCTAAAGGAGGCGTTCAAAATCTTCTGGGACGCGACCCCCGGCCATCACATCATCGAGGAGCAGTTCGCCGAGCGGGACCGTGTGATCACCCGCCTCACCGCGGTGGGTACTCATACCGCTGACCTCCCGGGAATCCCGCGGACGGGAAATGCTCTGCGGATGTCCTCCATCACCATTCACCGGATCGCCGGCGGACGGCTCGCAGAAAAGTGGGCGGAGAAAGATGTCCTCGGCTACCTCCGTCAGCTGGGGGTGCTTCCAACGCCGCCGACCACCGGGGCATAGCAACGAGGAGCGGTCCGTCGATCACGGACCCGCATCCCTGGACGGCGCCAGGGGCTCCGGGGAGTCGGGTCGGACCTGCGATGTAGTGCGCGGCCTCGATCACAGTGATGTCGGGTCGCTCCTGCGCGCACTCAGGACGGTCCTGGGCCGCTTCCCCAACCAGGCCAGCCCATCAACTGACGTCCGCATGCCGGGCAGCGCTGGATGCCGCATCCGCCGTGATGAAACTCGCCCGCGGTGACGAGGCAATCGCGGTAGGGCCTGGTCGGGCGACCCTCCGCGATGTACGTCGGTTCGCTCCCGTAACGCAATCGCTCGAATCGCGCCGCCGGCATGTCGGGCCGCTCGATGAGGAAGGACCCGGAGTCGACGCACGCGTGCACCGTGTGCATGTCCTGGTCGCAGCGTTCCCAATCCACCCAGAATAGCAGTTGGATTACATCGTAGTGACCGTAGTTGACCAGTGGGGATCGCCGCATCAGGGAGGCGCTCGCGCGGCGGGCGGTTGCCCGGAAGGTCAACCCTTGACCATAAACCCAGATTTATGGTTTTATGGCGCTATGAAAACGACCCTGGAACTTCCCGACGAGCTGATGCGGGCGGCAAAGATCAGAGCTGCCACCGAGGGGCGGAGGTTGAAGGACGTGATGGCCGACCTGATCAGGGGCGGCCTCGCGGCGGAACCGAAGCCTGTGGGGAAGGTGCGGAGGCGGGTCCAACTTCCGCTGATCAAGTGCCCCCATCGAGCCACCCCCGCCGAGGAGATGACGCCCGCCCGGGTTGCTGATGTCCTGATACAAGCGGATGCTGAGAGCGCCCGAAACATGTCGTGATCCTCGGCGATGCCAACGTCTGGCTGGCGCTCGCGTTGTCGGGACATGTCCACCATCGTAGAGCCCGCACCTGGTTCCAGAATATGGTTGAAATGGACGGAATCCGGTTCTGCCGCGCCACCCAGCAGACGCTGCTGCGGCTGCTCACCACTGCCTCAGTACTGGCGCCCTACGGGAGTCCACCGCTCAGCAATGTGCAGGCCTGGGCGATCTATGAAGCCTTTGTCGCCGATGACCGAGTGGCACTACAGCTCGATGAGCCGGTGAATCTCGAGCAGCACTGGAAGTCCTACGCCGTGCGCGACACCCCCTCTCCGAAGCTCTGGATGGATGCCTATCTGGCCGCCTTTGCGACTGCCGGTCGGCTCCAATTGGTGACGACCGACGCGGCTTTCCGGCAATTCGCCGGCCTCGACCTGATCGTCCTGGGGTGAGGCGGCGCACCAGAACCTGCCAGCAGCGGCCCTTGGCAGCTTTAGGCGGTAAGCCCCACGCTAGTTGGGGAGGCACCCCAGCGCACTTTGGGTTCCGGCGTGGATGCGGCCAGCGGGACCGGCTACGTTCGCTACCGGCTAGTTCGGGCCTACGATAGTCCGGATGCCGTACTATCGGCCATGTGAAGACTAGGAGCGACCTGATGGAGCAACTTGAGCGCCTCCAGCCGCTCCTAAGACGACGTCTGGAGGGCGGAGATATCCAGGGCAGTCTTCTCGGGGCGTTTGGGGCCGTGACCATGCATCAACTGCAGGTGCTGCGCGTTCTGGTTGAGGAGGGGCCGCTCACCATGAAGGACCTAGCTTCGCGGATCGGTATAGGCCCGAGCTCGGTAACCCAACTCGTTGACCGGCTGACACAGCATGGCCTCGTCGAACGCGCCTCCGACCCCAAAGACCGCCGCATCCAACGCATCGTTGTCACGCAAAAAGCCACAGAGGCGGTGACGAACTTCAAAGCCAGCAAACGCCGTCAAATGCGGGTGTTACTCGATCCGCTGACGGACGAGGAACTTGAGACCTTCGTGTCCCTCGCCGAAAGAATGCTATCGCCGTTGTGCAAGACGAAAGTGACCACATAGGATGATGGACGGGACAACACCCGCGCAGCTATCGCATCGCCAGATCCTCACGGTGATGGGCGCGCTCATGATGGGCATGCTGCTCGCGGTGCTCGATCAAACGATCGTCTCGACCGCACTTCCCACCATCGTCGGCGATCTCGGCGGTTTGAATCAACTGGCATGGGTGGTGACCGCTTACTTGCTCGCCTCCACCATATCCACGCCGCTCTACGGCAAATTGGGCGATCTCTACGGGCGAAAGGCCCTGTTTCAATTCGCAATCTCGATCTTCCTCGTGGGCTCAATGCTGGCGGGCTTGTCGCAGAGCATGGTGGAACTGATCGGCTTCCGGGCGCTGCAGGGACTCGGCGCCGGCGGTCTTATGGTTAGCGCCCAGGCGATCATCGGCGACGTGGTTCCGCCCCGCGAGCGGGGCCGGTATCAGGGAATGATGGGTGGCGTATTCGCGCTGGCGAGCATTGTCGGTCCGCTTCTCGGCGGATTCCTGACCGACAGCGTTTCGTGGCGCTGGATCTTTTACATCAACGTCCCCCTCGGCGCTGCCGCGTTGTTCGTCACTGCCACCGTCCTGCATCTGCCCCGGCATCGTGCTGCCCACCGCGTTGATTGGGTTGGGGCCGCCCTTCTTGCCGCGAGCACGTCCTCGCTGATCCTCCTGACCACCTGGGGTGGTACCCAGTTCGCCTGGTTGTCACCACCCATCCTCGGGCTGCTTGCAGCCTGCGTCATCCTGCTGGCGGTATTCATCGCCGTGGAACGGAACGTTGCCGAACCTATCATCCCTCCACATCTGTTCCGCAACGGTGTTTTCAACATTTGCGGCGCGGTCGGCTTTGCTGTCGGCCTGTCAATGTTTGGTGCCATCGTATTTCTTCCACTATTTCTCCAGCTCGTCGACGGTGCCAGTGCCACCAGTTCGGGCCTTAACCTGCTTCCCCTCATGGTCGGGCTGCTAGCCGCGTCGATTATCAGCGGTCAGGTCATCAGCAGAGTGGGTCGCTACAAGATCTTTCCGATTATGGGAATGTTCCTCGCTGCGCTTGGTCTGTCACTGCTTTCGACATTGGATCCGCACACGTCGCGCCTGGCGATTTCGGCGTACATGGTCGTGTTGGGAGCGGGAATGGGCATGGTGATGCAGGTGCTGGTGCTTGCCGTCCAGACCGCTGTCGAGCACCGTGACCTCGGTGTCGCCACGAGCTCCGCAACGTTCCTTCGGTCCATTGGCGGTTCACTCGGTATCGCCATCTTCGGGGCGATTTTCAGTAACCAGCTATCTACCAACCTGCGGGCACGGCTACCCGCGTCTGCACTGAGTGGTGGCCTCGATCCCAGGTCGCTGCAGGGAAACCCAACCGTCCTGCAGAAGTTGCCATCGGCGATTCACTCGGGCCTGATCCAGGCCGTTTCCGACTCTCTCCACGTGGTATTCCTGACCGCAGTTCCTTTTCTGGCGATCGGCTTTGTGCTCACCCTCTTCCTCCGCGAAGTGCCGCTACGTACTCACGCACGAGGGGTTCTTGCTGAGGGTCTGGACCTTGAGGGGGCCGGGGACATCGTTGACCCGGCGGTCGGCAGACTGAAGGAAGGTGCCCCTGTCTGACGATGTCCCCGAATGCACAGCGGTGTCCCAAATGTCCAAGAGCCTTGGCCCACCAAGCCCGCCCGAGATTTGAGCTTCACCATTGGCTTGGGGCCTGCTGCTTGCCTCCGTCGGCCAGTTGCTCAGTGCTCGTCGCGACGTGCAATGAATGCGAATGTCCGCATACCGGCGACGCAAACATTGGATTTGGGGGAGGGAACAATGGACGAGAATGAGACAAAGGTCAGCACACCCGACGGCGAGATGACGACCTTTGTCGTCCATCCGGGCGCTGCGGGCCCTTATCCGGCGGCGATCCTTTTCATGGACGGAATTGGATACCGCGAGCAGATCCGAGCCTACGCGCGACGCTTCGCTGAGGCCGGCTACTACGTGGCCGCGCCTGATCTCTTTTATCGAAGCGGTGAAGGAATTACGCTAGATATAACGAAGCTATCGGCTGGCATGGACAGCCCCGAAGGTCAACGATTCAGG
>JBHELP010000201.1:0-12991 GCA_046263035.1 Candidatus Dormibacteria bacterium
CGTCCCGGTCGCGCAGGGCCGCGACCACCGGATTGTTCTGGTGCATGTACGTGTTGTTGCGCAGACCGGGATGCCCGTACTGGCCGCCGACAACGGCGCCGTCGTCGAGCTCACGGGGATCGATGGCCATCGGGTCCCTGCCCGCCAGGCTGGTACCGCGCACGAAGACATCCTTGAAGACGCCCTGGGTCTGAAGATTGGTGATCGTCCCGACACGAGGAAGGCGCTCCGCCGCCGGCTGCTGGGCCGATGCCCGGGAGCCGTGCTCGTAAGGCGGCGCCAGCTCCTCGATGGTGTCCGCGGTGGTCTCCAGGGCCGCCTCGGCGAGGCGGGCGGCGAGGCGAAGCGAGCCGCGCCTGAGGGCGTCGTCGACGTCCTTCCAAGCTGCGCCCTCGGCCGGCTCGAACTCGATGACGATGTTGTGGGTGGAGCCGAGGTGGGACAGGTGGGCGGCAGGTCCGGACATGTCGACGACGGCCTCCTGACCGCGAGGCAGATGGCCGGCGACGACCACGGCAGCTCCGCGGAGGACATGCGTGTCACCGGTGCCCTGTGCGGAGTCCGGAGCGAGAAAGCCGGGGAAGATGCCACCACCGCCCGGGCCCTTCGTGCGGGGCTCGACGGCATCGAGTATCTTCACCATGCGAATGCTCTCGCCGGGGGACACCAGCGTCAGGCCGACCGTGCCGAGGGCTGGATCCCGGAGGATCCCGGCAGCCCCTTCAGCCGACACCTTCAGGTTGCCCTCGTGGAACGACGTCTCTGTCGCGACCGTCAGGGACGTCACCCGATGCACGTGCAGCCGAAGAGAATTCCCTCTCACCATGTGCCCGAATGATATTCGGGGCGCCGGTGCGGGTGCCTCGAGGTGGCGTCAGCTCACGACCAGGGCAGGATCACCTCGCCGTCGTGCCACTCCTGGGGACCATCGAACCACTCCGACATCTGCTTCCAGCGCTCCTGCATCTCCGGGCTCCTGGAGTTTGCCTCATAGGCCTCCTTGCTCTCGGAGACGATGGCGCTCCACACCTCGTCCGGGTCGGCGTCAGACTTGACGATGACCAGCTGCACCATCCCGGGCGGCTTTCCGGAGGTTGCCATCGTCGATCGGCTCCACTCCATGTACTCCTCGCGCTTGCCGGGCTTCACTCGGGTGCGGGAAATGGATCCGTACATGGCAACCTCCTTGAGATGTTGGCCGGCGCCGGCGGGCGGCGGCCGTGGCGTGATTGCGGCGGCTCGATGTTACGCGCTGGGAGCCCGCCTTTTGGGTTGCCGGCCGACTGTGCCGCGGGTGCCGGCCGACAGTGGTCGCGGGTGCCCGCCGGCGGTCGGGGCTCTACGTTGCTGAGAGCTCACGGAGAAGTGCAGCCGTCACCCGCGCTGGATCGGACGCACCCATGACCGCGCCCATCACCGCCACGCCGCGGGCTCCCACCCTGATGCAGCCGGCCGCTCGGCCCGGCACGACGCCGCCGAGCGCGTACACAGCGGGCAGCGCCGCCTGCCGGCAGATCTCCTCGAGCCGCTCGAGCCCGAGAGCCGGACCGTAGCCCGGCTTCGAGGCCGTGGGGAAGACGGGCGAGAGGGTGACGTGGTCACAGCCCTCCGCCGCCGCCAGGGCGACGTCTGCGCCGCTGTGGCAGGAGCGGCCGGCGCACCGGGGCCGGTCGCCGGACGGGTGCGGGTCGCCGCCCGCGAGGTGCACGCCAGCCCCCACCTCTCCGGCGAGGGTCACGTCGGAGGCGACGAGAAGTGGCGACCCGGCCGGTTCCATGACGCCCTGGAGCTCCCGCGCCAGGGCACGCCGTGCGTCGCGGTCGAGATCCTTCTCGCGCAGAAGGACAGCGACCGTGCCTCCCGCCTGGAGGGCCAGGCCCACGGTGTCCGTCAGCGACCGGCCTCGAGCGGCGCACGCCGCCCGGTCCGTCAGCAGCAGCAGCGACGGGAGTCTCGTCAGTAGCCTGCCGGAGAAGCTTTCACGTCGAAGACGGGCAGTCCGGCGTCGGCCGTGGACGCCCGCGCGTGGGTCCTGCGCGGGATCCGCCCCGCGGACCGGGCCAGGCGTCCCGCCTCCACCGCATTGCACATGGCCCTGGCCATCTGCGCCGGCTCCCGCGCGCGCGTCACCGCCGAGGCCAGCAGCACGCCGTCGCACCCCAGCTCCATCGCCAGGGTCGCGTCCGAGGCCGTTCCGATGCCGGCGTCGAGGATGACGGGCACGCGCGACTGGTCCACGATCAGGGAGATGTTGTGGGGGTTGCGGATGCCCATACCGCTGCCGATCGGCGAACCCAGGGGCATCACGGCCGCGCAGCCGGCGGACTCGAGGCGGCGCGCCAGGATGGGATCGTCACTGGTGTATGGCAGCACGACGAAGCCCTGGCGCACAAGGGTTTCCGCGGCCGCGAGCAGCTCGATGGGGTCGGGGAGAAGCGTGTGCTCGTCCCCGATGACCTCGAGCTTGATCCACACGGTGTCGAACGCCTCGCGGGCCAGCTGCGCGGTGAGGACGGCGTCGCGGGCGGTGTAGCAGCCGGCGGTGTTGGGAAGGAGCCGGGTGCCGGTCCGCCGCAGCACGTCGAGAACGGAGCCAGGGGCGGCCGGATCGATGCGCCGCAGCGCCACGGTGGCCATCTCCGCCCCGGACGCCTCCAGGGCGGCCTCGAGGGCGGCGAGGCTGTTGGCGCCACCCGTCCCCAGGATCAGGCGGGAGCGGAAGGTGTCCCCCGCGATGGTGAGGAGGTCAGCCGGGCCGGCGCCTGTGCCGTTCGTGGTCATCCTCCCTGCGCGGCCTCGAGCATCTCGATTCGATCCTGCTCCTGCACCGTCGTGGTGGGCCATGTGCTGCGGATGACCACCGCATCATTGAGCGCCACGGCAACCCCGGTGGACGTGCGCGACGCCGAGGCCACGAGGTCGGCGATGGTGGTTCCGGGCTCGACGGACACTGCACTGCCGTTGACGATGACGGTCATGTGCCCGCCCCGGCCAGGGCACACCGCGACTGCAGGCTGAAGCGTGTCGGCGCAAAGGCGCTGATGAGCTCCGGCGGCTCCCCGTCGACCAGCAATGTCGTGATCGTGTCGGCGGTGACCGGTGTCAGGAGGATCCCGTTGCGGTAGTGACCCGTGGCCATGAGGAGGCCCTCGACCTCGGTGGTGCCGAGCAACGGGGCATTGTCCGGCGATCCGGGGCGCAGGCCGACGGCGTGCTCCAGCAGCTCGAGCTCGTCGACGCCCGGCACCAGTTGGTGCGCGTCGCGAAGCAGCGTCCGTGCGGCATCCGCCGTGCGTCGCGTGTCGAACCCACGCTCCTCCACCGTCGCGCCGACCACCACCCGGCCGTCGTCACGGGGCACGAGGTACACCGACTGCCCGCGTGCCAGGCCGCGCACATTGCGGCCGAGAAGCGGCGGGCTCGCGGGACCGCGCAGCACCAGCAGCTGGCCCTTGACGGGTCGCACGGCAGGAAGTGTGGCCGGAGGCAGCCCGTCGACGCTGCCCGACCAGCTGCCGGCGGCCAGGACCGCAGACCCGGTCGCGAGGGTCCGGCCGTCCTCGAGGAGGAGGCCGCTGACGCGATCGCCGGAGGTCAGGAACGCCTGGGCTCTGGCGCCGACGAAGGTTACGCCTGCTCGTCTCGCCGCCTCGACAAGCGCGGCAACGAGCAACCGGTTGTCGACCCGGTGGTCGGCGTCGGCGAGCATGCCGCTGCGAAGCGGGGGCGCGAGCATCGGCTCGAGGTCGCGGCATTCGCGACCTGACAGGCGGCGGACCGGGAGGCCAAGGGTCGACTGAAACGCGTGAAGGTCGTCGAGGACGGCGACATCGTCCGCGTCGAACGCGACGCTGAGAGTGCCGCAGGCTTGGTAACCGACGGGCGAGCCCGCTGCGTCTTCAAGCTCCTGGACGAAGCCCGGGTAGGCGCGCGCCGCGGCCAGATTGAGAGCGAGCAGCGGCTCCTCGCCGTAGTGGACCTCAGTGACGGGAGCGAGCATGCCGGCAGCCACCGAGGACGCCCCGCTCCCGGGCGCGTCATCGATCAGGCTGACCCGCATGCCGGCCGACGCCGCGCGCCAGGCGATGGCCAGCCCGATGGCCCCGCCACCGACGATGGCGACATCAGGTGCGCTCACCACTGTTCTCCTCCCTACGCCGGCACGACCCGGATCAGGTTCAAAGGGTCGCCGGCCCCGAGCCGGCCTCTCAGCCCGATACGGTCGGGCTCCCCTGCGTTATCACATGAGTCTACGGCTGCCAATGCCTGCAGCGTGTACGGGAGGGCCCCTTCGAGCCTCCACCGGACTTAGCTCAGCCTCGGGGCCGTTTCCGAACAGGTGAGTCGGCGTTGTGGGTCCCTCGATTGGGCTCCGCGGGCCGGCGCACTCCGGCTTCAGGAGGCGATCTTCAGGCTCGACACCTCGTTCACCAACTCTCCGAGCACAGCCTTGGCATCGCCGAAGATCATCATGGTGTTGTCCAGGTGATAGAGCTCGTTCTCGATTCCCGCGAAGCCCGGGTTCATGCTGCGCTTGATGACCATCACCGATTGGGCCTTGTCCACGTTGAGGATCGGCATGCCGTAGATGGGGCTTGACCTGGTGTTACGGGCCGCGGGGTTGGTCACGTCGTTGGCCCCGATGACCAGGGCCACATCCGCCTGCGGGAACTCCGAGTTGATCTCGTCCATCTCGATCAGCTGGTCGTAGGGGACGTCCGCCTCGGCTAGCAGGACGTTCATGTGTCCGGGCATGCGCCCGGCCACAGGATGGATGGCGAACTTCACCTCCGTGCCACGGCGCAACAGCAGGTCGGAGAGCTCGCGTACCTTGTGCTGCGCCTGGGCGACGGCCATGCCATAGCCGGGGACGATGATCACCAGCCGGGCGGCCTCGAGGATCATCGACGCCTCCTCCGCGGAAGCCCTGTGGACGGGTCGCTCCTCCACGGTCGCCGCGACGGCGCCCTCGTCGACATGGCCGAAGGCCCCGAAGAGGATGTTCCGGAAATTCCGGTTCATCGCGTTGCACATGATGATCGAGAGCAGCAGGCCGGACGACCCGTCCAGCGCGCCGGCGATGATCAGCACCTTGTTGTCCAGCGCGAAACCCATGGCCGCACCGGAGAGCCCGGCGTAGGAGTTCAGCAGGGAGATCACCGTCGGCATGTCGGCGCCGCCTATGGGCAGTATCAAGAGGACGCCGAAGACCAGCGAGAGCGCGATGACGAGTGGGAACAACGCTCCCAGGCCGGGATCGATGACCAGGACCACGGCCAGCACGACGGCAACGGCCAGCAGCGACAGGTTGATCACATTCTGGCCGGCGTAGACGATTGGCCGTCCGCGTATCAACTCCTGGAGCTTGGCGAAGGCCATCAGGCTGCCGGTGAATGTGAGGCAACCGAGGATCACCTCCAGGGCGAGCGCCACCATGGTGAAGCGATCGATACGGGGACTGTGCAAATAGAACTCGGCGGTTCCCACGAGGGCCGCCGCCAGAGCGCCGAAGGAGTGGGATAGCGCGGTCCTCTGGGGCATCGCCGTCATCGGCATGAAGATCGCCAGAGGAGCGCCGATGGCCGCACCGACAAAGAGGCCGACCACGATCCACTCGAAGCTGACGATCTCCGCCCGGACCAGCGTGCCCACGATGGCCACCAGCATTCCGATTTGCCCGGCGAGAACGCCACGCCGGGCCGTCGCGGGGGCACTCAGCCACTTGAGCGCCAGGATGAAGAGGGCTCCAGCCAGGAGGTACGACAGCTCAACGATGTTGGTCCTCATCGAGACCTGGGCTCGTGGCGTCGGCGGAACATCTTCAGCATCCGGTCGGTGATCATGAAGCCGCCGACCACATTGATCATCGCCGCGGCGACCGCCACCGTGCCAAGGATTGTGGTGAGCACGGTGTGATGGGCACCCGCGATCAGCAGAGAGCCCACCAGCGACACGCCCGAGATCGCGTTCGTCAGCGACATCAGCGGGGTGTGCAAGAGATGGGGAACGCGGCGGATGACCTCGAAGCCCAGAAAAGACGACAGCACGAACACATAGAGGCCGACGACCAGGGAGGAGGCGTCCATCTCTAGCCGCCGGCGACTGCGGATGCCGGCTCGACCGCCAGACCCAGGGTCTTGCGAAGGCGAGGATGGACGACCTCCCCCTCACGGGTGAGGAGGGTCTCCCGGGTGATCTCGTCCGACATGTCCACAGTGAGGCGGCCGTCGGCGAGGAGGTGTCCCAGGAAGGTGACCAGGTTCTTCGCATACATCTGGCTGGCGTCGGCCGGCACGGTGGCGGGCAGGTTTGTGGGGCCAAGGATGGTCACGCCATGGTGAACCACATCCTCATCGGGCCGGCTGAGCTCACAGTTGCCGCCCTGCTCGGCGGCCAGATCGAGGATCACCGAGCCGGCGGCCATCCCGGCGACCATGTCCGCGGTCACCAGCACGGGTGGGGTCATCCCGGGTACGAGGGCGGTGGTGATGACAGCGTCGCAGCCGGCGACCACACCGGCCATCATCTCGCGCTGGCGCCGGTAGAAGTCCTCATCCAGGGCCCGAGCGTACCCCTCCCGGTCCTCCGCCTCGCCCGCCTCAAGGGGCAACTCGACGAACTTGGCCCCCAGGCTCTCGACCTGCTCCCGAGCCGCGGGCCGGACGTCGTACGCCTGCACCACGGCACCGAGCCGTCGCGCCGTTGCGACCGCCTGCAGGCCGGCCACTCCGGTGCCGACGACGAGAAGCTTCGCGGGCTTGATCGTCCCAGCGGCCGTGGTCATCAGGGGAAACAGGTGGGGAAGGGCGGCGGCCACACAGATGACGGCCTTGTACCCCGACACGGTGGCCTGCGACGACAGTGCATCCATGCTCTGGGCCCGGGTGATGCGGGGCATCAACTCCATGGCAAAGCTCGTCGCGCCGGTGCCGGCCAGCTCGGCGACCGTCTCGGGCTCGGTCAGGGGGCGGCAGAAGCCGATGACCGTGTTGCGGGCTGAGAGCTGTGAGAGATCGGCGAGGGCATCGACCCGCAGCACCACGTCGGCTCTGTGGACATCCTCCCGTGAGCCGGTCCTCGCGCCCTTCTCGGCGTAGGCCTCATCGGGGAAGCCGGCGCCCTCGCCGGCGCCCGCCTCAACCACCACCTCAAGATCCCAGCCTGTGAGGCCGGGCACGACACCGGGGATCACCGCGACCCTCCGCTCGCCGGGAGACGTCTCCCGCGGTACTCCGATCGTGGTCATCGTCACCACCTATACCATCCCGGCCCCTGCGGCGGGGCCGACACCGGTCGCAGTCATGCGTCGGCACCTTCCAACCCGATAGGCTCGACAGGGTGCTCGGACAGAAGGAGATAGAGGCGGCGGGCGGCCGGGCTCTGATGCACAGTGGCCGCGTGGCCATCGAGCGGTGCAGGCCCACCGTCGACGGGGGGGAGCACGTCGCCAAGGCCAGCCTGGGTCTTCCCGTCCAGATGGCCGCCGACATCTTTGCCGACGGCTTCGACCTGCTCCTCGCCTGGGGACGCCTTGGCCCGTCCCCACCGGGGCTGCGCGCCGACGAGGCGTGGGTGGAATTCCCCCTCACCCGGGAGCATCCCGATACCGACGACGACAGCTACTCGGGCTGGTTCACGCCGACCCACATGGGATTGTCCAGCTTCGAGATCGTCGCCATGCGCGACGAATACGGGACCTGGCTGCACGACCTCCACCTTCGGGCCGGCGCCGGGCAGGACCTGGGTGTCGAGTTGGAGGTCGGGGCCCTGATCGCCGAAAGACACCTCGCCCAGCCGGACCTCGGAGACGATGACCGGAAAACGCTGGAGCTGCTCGTGCGTGATCTACGTCGATCGGCCGACGTTGCCGGGAGCATCGCCCGTGCCGCCGCACCCGAGGTCGTCGAGGTGATGCGCCGGACGGCCGATCGATCCAGGGCCACCACGGCAGGTCCCTTCCCGCTCTGGGTGGACAGGGAGCGCGCGGGCTTCTCCGCCTGGTACGAGCTCTTCCCGCGCTCGGAGGGCGGCGAGGATGGGCGGAGTGGGACCTTCCGGACGGCCATGCGACGCCTCGCAGGCGTGGCCCAGATGGGCTTCGACATTCTCTACCTTCCGCCCATTCATCCCATCGGCACCACAGCCCGGCGGGGACGGAACAACAGCGATGCCGTTGGTCCGGACGATCCCGGCAGCCCATGGGCCATCGGCGCCGAGACCGGTGGCCACACCGCCATCCATCCGGACCTGGGATCCGCCGAGGACTTTGCCGCTTTCGTCGCCGAGGCTCGCCGGCTGGGCATGGAGGTGGCACTCGACTACGCCCGGCAGTGCAGCCCCGAGCATCCCTGGGTGACCGAGCACCCCCTCTGGTTCAAACACCGCCCCGATGGCAGCGTCCGCTACGCGGAGAATCCCCCCAAGCGGTATTTCGACATCTATCCCTTTGACTTCGACACGCCGGACCGGGAGGCGATGTGGCAGGCCCTCCTCGACATCGTCCTCCACTGGATCGGTCGCGACATCCGGGCCTTTCGCGTCGACAATCCACACACCAAACCGTTCGCCTTCTGGCAGTGGCTCATCCGCAAGGTGCACCGCGACCATCCCGACGTCATCTTCCTGGCTGAGGCGTTCACGCGGGACACGGTGCGCAACCGGCTGTCCAAGGTTGGCTTCACGCAGTCGTACACGGATTTCACGTGGCGAAACACCAAGAGCGAGGTCGCCGGCTACCTCACCATGCTAGCAAGCGGAGATCACCCGGACTGGTTCCGCCCCAACTTCTGGGTGAACACGCCGGACATACTTCCCGAGGGCCTGCACCATGCTCCGCCCTCAGCCTTCCGGCTCCGCATGGTGCTCGCCGCCATCAGCGGCCCCTCGTGGGGGATGTACAGCGGCTACGAGCTCGGCGAGAACGTCCCGGTCCGCCCCGGGGGAGAGGACTACATCGACTCCGAAAAGTATGAGCTCAGGCCCCGCGACTGGAACCGCTCCGACTCGATGGCGGCGCTGGTGACGCAGCTCAACGACATCCGCCGCCGCCATAGAGGCGCCATCGCGCAGCTTCGAACACTGCGCCTGCACCCCATCGACAACGATCAGCTGCTCTGCATCAGCCGGTCGTCCGCGGACGGGAGCGACGTGCTGGTGACCATCATCAACCTTGACCCGAATGGGGTTCAGCGGGGAACCGTGAGCCTCGACCTCACCACCCTGGGAATTGCCGGCGACGTACCCTTCGAGATGTTCGACGAGCTCTCCCATTCCGGGGAATCGTGGAACGGTCCCGCCCACGTGATCGAGCTAGACCCCGCGACAGCGCCGGCGTATGTCTTTCACCTGAGGCGGTGATGAATGAGCCCCTATGGTTCAGCAAGGCTGTCTTCTACGAGGTTCTGGTCCGTGGCTTCGCCGACAGCAACGACGACGGGATCGGTGACTTTCCCGGTCTGACCAGTCGGCTGGATTACCTCACGTGGCTCGGTGTCGACTGTGTCTGGCTGCTGCCCTTCAACAACAGCCCTCTACGCGACGGCGGCTATGACATCTCCGATTACTACGACGTGCTTCCCGAGCTGGGAACCGTCGAGGACGTCCGAGTCTTCCTCGAGGAGGCACACATTCGCGGCGTCCGGGTGATCATGGATCTTGTCGTCAACCACACCAGCGACCAGCACGACTGGTTCCAGAGGGCTCGCGCCTCCCCGGACAGCGAGTATCGCGACTGGTACATCTGGTCCGACACCAAGAGCCGCTACTCCGACGCGCGGATCATCTTCTGTGATACGGAGACGTCGAACTGGACCTGGGACGAGCAGGCGGCCGCCTACTACTGGCACCGCTTCTTCAGTCACCAGCCTGACCTCAACTACGATAACCCCGCCGTCCGGCGGGCGATGCTCGACGTCATCCGGTTCTGGCTCGACATGGGCATGGATGGGTTCCGGCTGGATGCCGTCCCCTACCTGTTCGCGCGGGAGGGGACCAACTGCGAGAACCTCCCGGAGACGCACGCCTACCTTGCCGAGCTCCGCGCCACCATCGACCGTGAGTACGACGGGACCAAGATCCTTCTGGCCGAGGCCAACCAATGGCCGGAGGACGTCGTCGATTACTACGGGACCGACGAGGCACCGGAGTGCCACATGTGCTTCCACTTCCCCCTCATGCCACGCATGTTCATGTCGCTGCGCCGGGAGGAGCGCTTCCCGATCACGGAGATATTGGAGCGCACGCCGGTCATCCCCGCGGGCAGCCAGTGGGGCATCTTCCTGCGCAACCACGACGAGCTCACCCTGGAGATGGTCACGGACGACGAACGCGACTACATGTGGTCGGAGTACGCCCAGGATCCACGGATGAAGCTGAATCTGGGCATCCGGCGGCGGCTGGCGCCGCTGCTCAATAACGGCCGGCGCCAGATCGAGCTCTTTTCCGGCCTCCTGCTCTCCCTCCCCGGAACCCCGATGCTGTACTACGGGGACGAGATCGGCATGGGTGACAATGTCTATCTTGGTGACCGGGACGGAGTTCGCACCCCGATGCAGTGGACCGCCGACCGCAACGGGGGGTTCAGTCGAGCCGACTTTGCCCAGCTCTACCTGCCGCCCCTCATGGACCCGGTGTATGGCTTTCAGGCAGTCAACGTCGAGGCGCAGCAGCGCAGCCCGTCATCTCTGCTCCACTGGCTCAGACGCTTCATCGCTGTCCGCAAACGCTGGCCCGTGTTCGGAGAGGGCGGCTTCCAGGCGCTGGATCCGTCCAATCCCTCGATCTTCGCTTTTCTACGGACCCTTGACGACCAGGTCGTGCTCTGTGCCAACAATCTGTCGCGCTTCGCCCAGCCCGCCGAGCTCGACCTCCGCCGCTTCTCGGGCATGACCCCGGTCGAGATGGTGGGCAACGTGCGTTTCCCGCCGATCGGCGAACTGCCCTATCTGCTCACCTTCGCCCCCCACGGCTTCTATTGGTTCATCCTGGAGAGATGACCTGCCAGGAGGTGCTCGACGCCCACGGTGTCGGGGAGCTGCCCCGGACCTTGGATCGATTCCTCATCCGCCAGCGCTGGTTCGGAGGTCACGGCCGGACGACCCGGGCTGTATCGGTCGAGGACGTGGCCGTCGTGAACGAATCCGACCCCACGCTTCTAGTTCTCATCGTGCGGGTGACGTATGCGGATGGCGGGGCGGAGAGCTACAACGTCCCCGTGGGTGTCAGGGGCGGCGTTGCCGCGCGCGGGCTCGCACCGGAGCGGGTCATCGCCGCGGACAGCGCCCCCGGCGCCGATGTGACGGCGTTCGATGCCCTTGCTGATGGGGAGTGCGCCGCCCTCCTCTGGCGGGCCCTCGCGCGTGGGGGCTCCCTGGAGAGCTGTGAGGGGGTGCTCGACTTCTCCGGCGGATCTCAGGGGATGGCGCCGCAAGCCTATGAGCTCAGCCCACTCACCGGCGATCACAGCAACAGCGCCGTCATCTGGCACGACCGGCAATTTCTCAAGTACATCAGAAGGGTGGAGCCGGGACCGTCCATTGAGCTGGAGATGGGGAGGGCTCTGGCGGACAGCGGCTTCACGCACATGGCGACGATCACAGGAAGCATCCTGTACAGGCGCCACGATTGGACCGATGCCGCTCCAGTGGCGCTGGTGCAGCCCTTCCTGGCCGATGGGACGGACGCCTGGACTCTGGCGGTGGCGACCGTCAACGACCTGTACGACGCTCTGGGCGAGGAGGGCCTCAGGCCCGGTGAGCATGCCTCCGCCCGCACCCTGCTGGAGCTGAAGAGGGCCTTCGTCAGGGAG
Source organism: Candidatus Dormibacteria bacterium (assembly GCA_046263035.1). GTDB lineage: Bacteria > Chloroflexota > Dormibacteria > Aeolococcales > Aeolococcaceae > JBHELP01. The sequence continues at coordinate 11,807 of JBHELP010000201.1, forward strand.
GCGGCTGAGCTGGGTCAGATCACCGCCCAGCTGCATCACGCGCTGGGGTCGGATCAGCTGGGCGGGGGAATGAAGCCACGGCCAGTCACAGCGACCATGCTGTCTGACTGGGCCGAGGAGATGATCTTCGAACTGAACGATCTCCTGGCCCAATCCGAGCCGGAGCCGGGCATGCTCATCGGCCTGCGACGGCGGCGGGCCGACGTCGTGACCCCCTTTGAGCGCCTCCGCGCTGTCGTTCCGGCCGGCCTTGCGACCCGGGTGCACGGGGACTATCACCTTGGCCAGGTGATGCGCAGCAAGGACCGGTGGTTCATCCTCGACTTCGAGGGCGAGCCACGGCGCCCCCCGGAGCAGCGCCGCCGGCTCTACTCACCGCTTCGCGATGTCGCCGGCATGCTGAGATCCTTCGACTACGCGGCGGGGGCCACGCTGGCCGAGCGTGTCCCGCCGACGCATCCCCGGTGGCGGCATCTTCTCCGCCACGGTGACGATTGGTCCGCCCAGTGCCGGCGAGCTTTCTGGACCGCCTATCAGGCCGCGACGTCATCGGCGGTGTTGCTGCCCGGCGGTGCCGCCGGCCTCGTGGTGAGGCATGCCTTCGAGATGCACAAGGCGGTGTACGAGGTCCGCTACGAGCTCGCCCACCGACCGCAATGGACGGCGATCCCCCTGACGTTCCTCCTCGACGCCGGCGGCGAGGCTGCCGATGCCTCATCGGAAGCACCCGCTACCATGTAGCCCACACGAGGTAGCCCACACGAGCGGGAGCCCATCGCTCCCCGCGACGGCGTCGTCCCCAACTCTTCTCCATGAACACAGAGCACGCGCGCAAATCGCTGGAAGCCGAGCGCGCACGCCTTGAACAGGTCAGGGAGGCGGCCGGCAGGCTGAGCTCCGGAGGCGAGGGGGGAGGGGATGTCGACGCCGGACCCAACCCCTCTGAGCAGGCCACCGAGACCATCGCCCGGGAGATCGACCAGAACGTGCTCCAGAGTGCAGAGGTGCATCTGCAGGAGCTTGCCGACGCCCTGCGCCGGCTCGATGACGGAACATACGGCCTGTGCCAGGTGTGCGGACAGCAGATTGGTGAGGCACGTCTCGAGGCAATGCCCGCCACACGCTTCTGCGTCGAGGACCAGGCCCGTGCCGAAAGGGATCCCCGCTTCCGGACGGTGTAGGTTC
>JBHELP010000202.1:0-4434 GCA_046263035.1 Candidatus Dormibacteria bacterium
GGGCGATGACCCGTGCCGCCGGCATCTCGATCCAGGATGAGCACGACATCGAGCACGTCGTCGTTGCCGCCGATGCGCCGGCGGCTATGACAGAGCACATCCGGCAGGCGACGGAGATGGGGGCTCGCCTGGTCTTCGCACCGGCGCAGCAGATTCCCTCGCTCGATGATGAGACCCTTCGTGCCGGTCTGGAGGCGGCGTGGATGATCTCCGCCAACGCCTACGAGATGGAGCTCCTCCGCGCCCGGACCGGGCTCCGCCTGGACGATCTCAGCAGCCATGCCATCGTCGCCGTCACCCGAGGAGGCGATGGCAGCGAGCTTCATGGTCCCACGGGCGTCGTCGCCATCCCCGTGGCTCCCGCCACCACCGTCGTGGATCCCACCGGAGCCGGTGATGCGTATCTGGCCGGCCTGCTGGCGGCGATACGCAGCGGCCGTCCACTCGACGTCGCCGGGCGCGTGGCGGCCCTGGCCGCCGCCTATGTCGTCGAGTTGGGCGGCACGCAGTCACACACATACGGCGTCGAGACCTTTGCCCAGCGCTACCAGGAGGCATTCGGCAGCCGCCTGCCTCCCTTGACTTGAGAGCTGACGCTGGTCAACTCCTTGTCGCCCGGGCACATGGACCAGGCCCTGCCCCGAGGCGGCCGGCAACCGTCGCGCGTCAGGTGATGCCGGCCTCTCCGGCCTCGACACCGGCGAACACATCGGTCTCCGGAAGACTCGGCGGAACCCGCGAGAGGGCCAGCTGAAAGTACTCGGTGCCCATGCCCTTCACTGCCATCTCGTCGGGCATGACCAGCATCGGCCAGTCCGGGCCGATCTGGCTGCGGTGGGCACGCAGCGCCTCCCTCTTGCGGAGCACGCCATCCTGAACCGGGATCCTGGTGGTGACCAACTCATCGGGAGTGAGAAAGGGCATGTCCTCCGGCTTGAGATCGCCGAAGGGGGGATCCAGGCCCGCGGCGATGGCGTCGTCGCGAACCCTCTCCATGGCTGAGAGGGGAAATGCCGTGTAGTACAGCTTCGACACCCGCCACGGGGCCCCGGAATCGGTGTAGAGCACACCAAGGTGGGCCGCCTCCACGGCCAGCAGCGTTGCCCGGTGCGCCTGGATGTGGTCCGGGTGACCGTAGGCGCCGTTGGCGTCGTAGGTGACCACGACGTGGGGACGGAAGCTGCGGATGTGGGAAACGATCCGCCCGGTGGCCTCATGGAGGTCCGCCGACCAGAAGGCATCGTCAGCCTGGTTGGTCTCTTCACCGGCCATCCCAGAATCGCCGTACTCCAGGAAGTGCACCTCGGACACCCCGAGAATTGCGCACGCCCGCCTGAGCTCTTCCCGCCGGATCTCGGCGAGCCGGGGCCGGGTGGCCTCCTCCGGCATGTCGGGATCGACGATGGACGCCCTCTTGCCGTCGGTGCAGCAGATCACCGCGGTTCTGACTCCGCGGTCCGCACACGTCGCCAGGAGGCCTCCCATGGTGATCGTCTCGTCGTCGGCATGGGCATGGACGGCCAGCAGCCTCAACTCCGCCATGAAGCTACTCCTCGACGACCGTGACCGTCCGCATGACATCACCCTGGCGGACGGCTGTGACGACCTCCATTCCCTTGACCACCTGCCCGAACAGGTTGTACAGCTTGCCCAGCTTGTGTCGATCATCCTCGGTGCAGATGAAAAATTGGGAGCCGTTGCTGTTGGGTCCGGAGTTGGCCATGGCGACGGCTCCGGCCACGTATTCTCCCTGCACCGGCTCATCCGCAAACTTGTAGCCGGGGTTGCCCCGACCGGAGCCCTCAGGGCACCCTCCCTGGATCACGAAACCGTCCACCACCCGGTGAAAGGTCAGGCCATCGTAGAAGCCCTCTCTGGCGAGAAAGACAAAGTTGTTCACGGTGCGGGGGGCCCGGGCCGGGTCCAGCGCCATGACGATCTCACCACGATCGGTGGCGATTGTCGCCCGGTAGCGTTTGGCGGGGTCGATGACCTGCTCGGCCTGCGCATATTGCTTTGGCATCGCGCGAGTGTATCCGGAAGCGGCACGGGTATCGACCCGGGCGCTTCGTACCCACATGGGGGGCGGCGATGAGGGTGGTGGTGTGCGTGAAGCAGATCCCCGACGGGACGCCACCCCCCAGGCTGGACACGTCGACGATGCGTCTCGATCGGACCGGTCCGGGCACCATCGACCCTATGGACGGTGTCGGCGTCGAGGTGGCGTTGCAGTTGGTTCGCCAGGCCGGTGGGGGTCAGGTCGAGGCGCTCACCATGGGGCCCGGGGGGCGCCTCGAGGCCCCCCGTCGAGCTCTGGCCATGGGAGCTGCATGCGCAACGGTCATCACTGACCGGCGACTTGTCGGTGCCGATGTCATCACCACCGCTCATGTCCTGGCCGCCGCTCTGCAGCGGCGACGATTTGACATCGTGATCGTCGGGAGCGAGTCCGCTGATGGCGCTCTGGGGATCATGGGACCGGCCCTGGCCGAGCTCCTCCACATGCCGGCCCTGACTTTCGCCGCCGCCGCCGAATGGCGTGCTGGGCGGCTCCGGGTCACCAGGAGTCTGGACCGGGGCGACGAGCTCGTCGAGGCGGACGCGCCCGCTCTGATCACAGTGACCATGGCTGCCGCCCAGGCTTCGACCCCGACGCTCGAGGGCATTCTCGGCGCCGGTCGCAAGCCCCTGGAGACCGTGGACCTTGATCAGCTGGGCATGGGCGGGATGACGCCCTTCGCCGTGCGCCAGTCGGTTGTCTGGTCGGGGCCTGTGTCCAACCGCGCTGGACGCGGCGAGCTGCATCCTGACGATGAGTACGCGGGCAGACGTATCGCCGACCTGCTTGCCGCCAGGATGCCCCGTTGACCATGGGGGCGGGCTCCGTCTGGGTCCTGACAGCGTCCCACGAGGAGTTTGCCCAGTCGGCGAGGCTGGAGCCCTTCACGTGGGCCCGCAGACTTGGCCGGCCCGTTGAGGCCTTGACCGTCGGGCGCCCCACGCCCGAGCTGCGCCGGCTTCTCGGCGATCACGGTGTGGCCGCCATCCATGCCATCGGGAATCGCGAGGGGGACAGTGGCCTGAGCGCCGCCGCCATTGCCGCTGTCATCGCCCGAGGCGCCGCGCACCGGCGTCCGGCCGTCATCGTGATGGCGGCCGGACGGGACGGCCGGGACATCGCCGGCCGACTGGGAGTCCGCCTCGGTTCAGCCGTGGTCGGCGGCGTGGACGCCGCGATGGTGGGGGATGGGAGCACCGCTCCGAGGCTCACTCTTCATTCCACGGTCCTGGGAGGTTCTCTGCGCGTGGGCACGGCGATTGAGCTCGGTCCCCCCGCCGTGGTACTCCTCCGGCCGGGATCCTGCCGGGCAGCGCCCCTGCCCATCGGGACCCCCCCGGTCACCTCCCTGGCTGCGGCGCTCGAGCCGGAGGCCGGCCGGGTCACCATCCTGAGTCACGCTCCCCAAAGCCCCGCAGGCCGGCCGCTGGAGGAGGCGACAATGGTGGTGAGTGGAGGAGCGGGGCTCGGTCCTGACGGCTTCCAACTGTTGCGCCGGGTGGCCGACGTCCTGGGCGCCGCCGTGGGAGCAAGCCGTCCCGCCATCGACGCGGGCTGGGCGCCACCGTCCGCTCTAGTGGGTCAGAGCGGCACCACGGTGGCCCCGGATGTGTACCTTGCCTGCGGCATCAGTGGAGCCCCGCAGCATGTCAGCGCCATCCGAAGCGCCGGCTGCGTCATTGCCGTCAACCGCGATCCGGACGCGCCCATCTTTCGCATTGCCGATCTCGGTATCGTGGGCGATGCAGCGGCAGTCCTGGACAAGCTTCTGTCCGAACTGCTCCATAACCGGCCGCCGATTGCCGGTGAGACAGCCCATGATGGTGGCGCGGTGATGGACGGCGACGCCTGACCCGGGCGTAGCCGCGAAAATCGCCGCGTATACTCGTCCCCGGATGGACGACCGTGTCATCGTCGACCTGCTAGGTCAGGTCGGGAATCTCTTCACGTCCAGCCTGGAGCTGAAGGAGACGATCGACTTCATGCTCAAGGCAGCCTCCGAGCTCGTTGAGAGCGATGCGGCAACAGTGTTCCTGGTGGACCCAGATGGTGAGGGCCTGACGGCCATGGCCACCTTCCCCTATGTTGACAGTGTCGGCCGAGTGGCTCACTTTGCTCTCGGCGAGGGCATCGTTGGCTGGGCGGCCGCACGGCGAGAGGTGGTGTCGGTCGCGGATGCCGTCGAGGACAAACGCTTCAAGAGCCTGAACATGGCCCATGCGCCTCGTTCGTCGCTGGTCATGCCGCTGGCCTCGCCGCAACGATTGGTGGGGGCCCTAACCGTTGCCCGGCGGGTGGTGCGTCCCTTCACCGAGGTCGAGCAGGCGTTGATCCGAATCATTGGCAACCAGGCTGCGATCAGCATCGACAACGCA